>CAZOZD010000271.1:0-3121 GCA_964584195.1 uncultured Burkholderiales bacterium | reverse complement strand
CGGCGGCCGGTGAAGCCGAAGGCCCGCAGCCTGCCGTCCTGCACGAAGGGCCGCGCCGGCGGGATGGTGGAGAAGGTGAGGTCGACCGTACCCGCGAGGATCGCCGTCAGCGACGGCCCGGTGCCCTGCATCGTCACCTGCAGCAGGGCGGCGGCGGACAGCACGCAGCGTCGTGTGGACACCTCGAAAAACCCCTTCCCCCGACGCGACGTGATCTGATTCGCTCCTCGCTGCGGTCGATGTGCGGGGGCGGCGATGTCGGGTCAGGCGGGGTTCTTCGACACGGCTGACCGTCTGCGCTGGCTGTCGGCGGCGGGTGACCCTCTGGAGCGGCTGCGCGCGGTGGTGGATTTCGAGGCGTTCCGCAAGGAGCTGGAGGCGGCGCTGCCGCGCGCCGACCGCAGCCGCGGCGGCCGGCCGCCCTACGATGCGGTGCTGATGTTCCGCATTCTGGTGCTGCAGGCGCTCTACACCTTGTCTGACGAGCAGGCCGAATACCAACTGCGCGATCGGCTGAGCTTCATGCGCTTCGCGGGCCTGGCGCTGCACCAGCCCGTGCCCGACGCCAAGACGATCTGGCTGTTCCGCGAGCAGCTGACCCGGGCCGGGGCGCTGGCCCGGCTGTTCACGCGGTTCGACACCATCCTCGCCGAGCGCGGCTATCTCGCCATGGGCGGGCAGATCGTCGACGCCACCATCGTCGAGGCCCGCCGCCCGCGCCTGAACCAGGAGGAGAAGGCCAGCCTGGGCAAGGGGGCCACGCCCGCGGGCCGGTCGAAGGCGCGCGAGCGGCAGATCGACCGCGACGGGCGCTGGACCATCCGGCGTGGCCGCAAGCGCCCCGCCCCGCCTGCCGGGGGTGCCGAGCGGCAATCCGCCGGCGAGATCGCGGTGCCGATGTTCGGCACCAAGAACCACCTCAACATCGACCGCAGGCATGGTCTGATCCGCCGCTTCACGGTCACCCACGCGGCGCGGCACGACGGCGCCCAGCTCGGCGCGGTGCTGGACCCCAGCAACACCGCCAGCGGTGTCTGGGCCGACACCGCCTATCGCAGCAAGGCCAACCTCGACCTGCTGCGCCGCCGCGGCCTGACGCCGCAGTTCCGCCGCGCCAAGCCAAGGGGCAAGCCGATGCCGGCGCACATCGCCCGCGGCAACACCACCCGCTCGCGGGTGCGCGCCCATGTCGAGCACGTCTTCGCCACCGAGAAGCGGCGCATGGGCCTGGTGATCCGCTGCATCGGCCTGGTGCGCGCCACAGCCAGGATCACCCTGGCCAACCTCGCCTACAACATGCGGCGGGTGGTGTGGCTCGATGGGAAAGCCGTGTCCGCCTGACGGCGGAGCCGCGTCCGCGCGGCGTCGAAGCGGCCGCCGAGAAACGCCGAAGTGGCCCGGCAGGGCAAAAACCCCATACCAGGCCGCGCGACAGCCACGAGCACCCCACAGACGCAGCCTTCAGGTGCCGCGGACACCCGGTTATTCGAGGTGTCCGAATGGGAGACTGGCGATAACGGCCAGCTTCACAGATTATGGGAAGACCTGGAGGAGAAGGCCGAGGAATTCCTCGCAGGAACGGCTGCCTATCCCCTCACGAATCCCCTCATTTTGGTGCCTGCTGGTCTAGCCCCGATTCGTCCGCCCGCCGTAGACCCCGAATGGTATGGAGGAATGGGGTGGGAGCATGGTCAGGCCGGCGCGTCTTGGCGAGGTGCGGGGCTTCATCGGCGGCCTGTACGGGCCTGACCTGCACGCCAAGCGGGTTGATGCGCTGGCGGGTGCCACGCTCGGCGTCATGACCGGCGCGTCGCTGGCGGTGGCGGTGATCGGCCAGGCGCTGGCGCAGGCGCGTGGGTTGGTGACCAAGCATGCGGTCAAGCAGGTCGACCGGCTGATGAGCAACGCCGGCATCGACGTCTGGGACAGCTTTGCCCGCTGGGTGCCGCAGCAGGTCGGCACGCGCCCGGACGTCCTGGTGGCGATGGATTGGACCGAGTTCGCCCATGATGGCCAATCCACGCTGGTGCTGAGCCTGGTCACCGGCCATGGCCGGGCGGCGCCGCTGATCTGGTTGACGGTCTGGCAGGAGGAGATCGCCAGCCGGCGCAACGATTTCGAGGACGCCTGTCTGCGCCGCCTGGCCGAAACCCTGCCCGCGGGCTGCCGCGTGACGATCCTGGCCGACCGCGGCTTCGGCGACCAGGCGCTGTTCGCCTTCCTGGCCGAACTCGGCTTCGGCTATGTCATCCGCTTCCGTGGCAACATCCGCGTCACCGATGCCCATGGCGAGAGCCGGCCCGCCTCCGACTGGGTGGGCAAGGGCGGCCGTGCCCGCAAGCTGCGCGACGCCCGGGTCACCGCACAGGGGCGGCAGGTGGGTGCCGTGGTCTGCGTGCAGGCCAAGGGCATGAAAGAGCCATGGTGCCTGGCCGCCAGCGACCCGGAGGCGACGACGGCCGTGCTGGTCAACCACTATGCCCGCCGCTGGACCATCGAGCCGCAGTTCCGCGACACCAAGGACCTGCGCTTCGGCATGGGGCTCTCGGCCACCCGCATCGGCGAGCCGATGCGACGCGACCGGCTGCTGCTGGTCAGCGCCTTCGCCATGGCGCTGCTGACATTGCTCGGCGAGGTCGGTGAGAGCCTGGGGATGGACCGGCTGCTCAAGTCCAACACCAGCAAGACCCGAACCCACTCGCTGTTCCGCCAGGGCTGCATGCTCTACGACCTGATCCCCAACATGCCAGAACACAGGCTCGCCCCACTCATCGCCGCTTTCGCCAACGCCGTCTCACACGCCAGCGAACTCAGCGGTTTACTTGCCAAGCCGGAATGAGGGGATCGTTGAGGGTGATAAGGGTATCTGGATCGGACTCTTGGAGGATTTATGTTTAACCTTTTAATGTTTAATCAAGAATGGCAGCTTGGCGGACATAACGTTCCGCTAAGCCGGGTATTCGAATACACTGATGAACACATTGCCGACCAATTTCGCCAAAATGGGAGACCACTGCTAGAGCGCTTGGCTGCCCTCCCCTGTATCTTTTGCAAAGAAGGCACAGCTGATGAGGTTGCTCGCGTTGGTCGAATCAGCGGAGCACGATTGATCGGTCGCGAG
>CAZOZD010000270.1:0-3132 GCA_964584195.1 uncultured Burkholderiales bacterium | reverse complement strand
GACCTTGAGCTGCAGCTTCATCACGTCGCCGCAGGCGGGTGCGCCCACCATGCCGGTGCCGACGCCGGCCGCTTCCTTGTCGAAGGAACCGACGTTGCGGGGGTTTTCGTAGTGGTCGAGGACCTTTTCGCTGTAACTCATTTGTGACTCTCCTTTCGGAGGGGCTAGGGGCCGGGGACTAGGGACTAGTTAAATCGGCGCGCCTACGGCGCAGCATCAATACTAGCCCCTGGCCCCTGGCCTCCAGCCCCTAAACATCAATGTGCCGCCCACTGCACGGTGTTGAGATCGATGCCGTCCTTGTACATCTCCCACAAGGGCGACATCTCGCGCAGCTTGCCGATCTTGTCATGCAGGAGCTTGATCGCGTAGTCGATCTCGGCCTCGGTGGTGAAGCGACCGATGGTGAAGCGGATCGAGCTGTGCGCCAGCTCGTCGTTGCGGCCCAGTGCCTTGAGGACGTAGGACGGTTCCAGGCTGGCCGAGGTGCAGGCCGAACCGGAGGATACGGCCAGGTCCTTGATCGCCATGATCAGCGACTCGCCCTCGACGAAGTTGAAGCTGACGTTGAGGTTGCCGGCGATGCGTGCCTCCATGTCGCCGTTGACGTGCACTTCCTCGATGTCGGCGACCCCCTTGTACAGTTTGTCGCGCAGCATGCGGATGCGTTCGTTTTCGAGATGCATTTCGGCGCGGGCCAGGGCAAAGGCCTCGCCCATGCCGACGATCTGGTGTGTGGCCAGGGTGCCGGAACGCATGCCGCGTTCGTGGCCGCCGCCGTGCATCTGCGCCTCCAGGCGCACGCGCGGCTTGCGCCGGACGTACAGGGCGCCGATGCCCTTGGGGCCGTAGGCCTTGTGCGCCGAGAACGACATCAGGTCGACCTTGAGCGTGCGCATGTCGATGTCGACCTTGCCCGCGGCCTGGGCCGAGTCGACGTGGAAGATCACGCCCTTCTCGCGGCAGATTTCGCCCAGCCGGGGGATGTCCTGGATCACGCCGATCTCGTTGTTGACGAACATCACCGAGGCCAGGATGGTGTCGGGCCGGAGGGCGGCCTTGAATTCCTCGATGTCGATCAGGCCGTTGTCCTTCACGCCCAGGTAGGTCACCTCGAAGCCCTGGCGCTCCAGTTCGCGGCAGGTGTCGAGCACGGCCTTGTGCTCGGTCCTGACCGTGATCAGGTGGCGGCCCTTGCCCTTGTAGAAGTGGGCCGCGCCCTTGATGGCCAGGTTGTTCGACTCGGTCGCGCCCGAGGTCCATACGATCTCCTTGGGGTCGGCACGGATCAGCTCGGCGACCTGCTCACGGGCCGTTTCCACCGCCTGGTCGGCGGTCCAGCCGAACACATGCGAGCGCGAGGCGGGGTTGCCGAAGTGTTCGGTGAGATAGGGGATCATCTTTTCAGCCACGCGCGGGTCGACCGGGGTGGTGGCGGAGTAATCGAGATAGATGGGGGTCTTTACCATGGGGGGTCTCCGTCAGCCGGCAAGCGCGGTCTTCAGTTCGGCGGTGCCGACGACGCGACGCTTGCGCGCCTGCGTCTCCTTCTGTTGGCACTTCATCTGGCCTTCGACCAGCATGGCCAGGTTCACCGACTCGAGATAGGTGTAGATATGGGCATTGAGTCCGGTCCACAATTCATGCGTCATGCAGGGCTCGTCGTCATGGCAGTTGCCCAGGCCGCCGCACTGGGTGGCGTCGATGGGTTCGTCCACGGCGCGGATGATGTCCGCGACCGAGATCGCGCTCATTTCCTTGGCCAGGCAATAGCCGCCGCCGGGGCCGCGCACGCTGTCGACGATGCCCTGCCGGCGCAGTCGGCCGAACAACTGTTCGAGGTACGACAGGGAGATGCGCTGGCGTTCGCTGATCCCGGCGAGCGTCACGGGCCCGCGCTCGTGGCGCAGGCCCAGGTCGATCATCGCCGTGACCGCGAAACGTCCTTTGGTGGTGAGCCGCATGATGTTTGCCTCGCTCCGGTGAGTATGGGTGCAGCGACTCTACAATACCCAAATAAAATAGTCAACTAATTCGCGGGCGCTGATCCTGTCCGGCACAATACCCAATCAACCTGAAAAATTCGGTTGAACCACAGAGTCACAGAGAACACAGAGAAAAACATAAGTTTGCTGCATTCCCGAGCATCACCCGTTGGGTGAGCATGCGCTGCCTGATAAATGCCAGATTTGTTCGGGGTTCTCGGTGCCTCGGTGCCTCTGTGGTGAAAAATTCAGAATCAATCGACGATCCGGTTCAGGTATTCCGGATCGAAGCTGTCCCGTGGTTCCTTCGCCACCTCGATGGCGTAGCCGAGGCGTTCGAGCTCGGCGATGATCCATTCGATGCGCTGGTCGGTGGTCACCGAATGGTCGATCAGGCCATGCACCGCCGTCGCCACCGGGTCATTCATGTCGGAAACCACGCCATAGGCGGAGAAGCCGAGCTTGCGTGCCGCAGCCTCGATGGCGGCATGCTTTTCCTTCTCGAGATCGAGGATGCGGGCGGGGATGCCCACTGCCGTCGCCCCGGCCGGAACATCCTTCACCACCACGGCGTTGGAGCCGACCTTGGCGCCGGCGCCCAGAGTGATCGGCCCAAGCACTTTGGCGCCGGCGCCGATGATGACCCCAGCCTCCAGGGTGGGGTGGCGCTTGCCTTTCTTCCAGGTCGTGCCACCCAGGGTGACGCCGTGATAGAGCGTGCAGTCATCGCCGATCTCCGCGGTCTCGCCGATCACCACCCCCATGCCGTGGTCGATGAACACCCGCCGGCCGACCCGGGCCCCGGGATGGATCTCGATGCCCGTGGCCCAGCGCGCGAAATGCGAGGACAGTCGCGCCAGCCATTTCAGGCCCAGGTTCCAAAGCCGGTGCGAGAATCGATGCCAGACGATCGCATGCACCCCGGGATAGGTGGTCAGCACTTCAAAAAAGGTACGCGCGGCGGGGTCACGATCGAACACGACGGCGATGTCTTCGCGCAACTGGCGGAACATGGCGGTATCCTCGGATGGGCCGGGAATTGTCGCAATTCCCGACGACAGCGGTCAACGAATCCGCCGCTTTCAACCCAGGTTGTTCATTCGCCCCATAACGTGTGTCCCCTCCCCCAACGGGGGTACCCCATGCG
>CAZOZD010000269.1:0-3176 GCA_964584195.1 uncultured Burkholderiales bacterium | reverse complement strand
GAAATAGTGGCCTTCCGGCACCTGGCAGCGAAAGCCGTGTTCATTGTAGGCGCAGTTTTCGCGCTGTGGGAAATCACTGTCCACCTGATGCAGCAGCACCGCCGGCATGTCCGCCTGGACCATGGCGAGGTGCGCGGTCTCGCCCAGGGCCTCGCGGTACACGCTGGCCTCGATGTAGTTGAGGCCGCCGGCGACATATCCATAGCTGCCCGCCCCGGTCATGGCCACCTCCTGGCCATTGATGATGAGCCGCTTGTCCCGGTACTCGACCACGTCGCCCGGCACCCCGACCACCCGCTTGATGTAGTCCAGTCCGGGGTCCTTGGGAAAACGGAACACCATCACGTCCCCCCGCTCGGGCGCACCCAGCTCGATCACCTTGCGGTTGAGGATGGGCAGCCGAATGCCGTACTCGTACTTGTTGACCAGGATGAAGTCGCCGATCTCCAGGGTCGGCAGCATCGATCCGGAGGGGATCTTGAAGGGCTCGACCAGGAAGGAGCGGAGCAGGAACACCACCAGGATCACCGGGAAGAAGCTCTTCGAGTAATCCACCAGCATCGGCAGCTTGGCATCCGGCGCCCGCTTGCGGGCGAACATCAGGCTGTCGATGAGCCAGATGGCCCCGGTGACGAGGAGGGCGATGAAGAGTACGAGGGCGAAATTCATGGTCAGGCCGGGCGGTAGGCGTTAGGAGGAAAGTGAGTGCTCATTTGTCACCCACTTGCAGGATGGCGAGGAAGGCCTCCTGGGGAATCTCGACGTTGCCCACCTGCTTCATGCGCTTCTTGCCTTCCTTCTGTTTTTCCAGGAGCTTGCGCTTGCGGGTGATGTCGCCGCCGTAGCACTTGGCGAGCACGTTCTTGCGCAGCGCCTTGACCGTCTCGCGGGCGATGATGTGGCTGCCGATCGCGGCCTGCACGGCCACGTCGAACATCTGCCGCGGGATCAGCTCGCGCATCTTCGCAACCAGCTCGCGGCCACGGTATTGCGCCGTGGAGCGGTGCACGATCAGCGACAGCGCATCGACCCGTTCGCCGTTGACCAGCACGTCCAGCTTCACCAGGTCGTCGGCGCGGAATTCCTTGAATTCGTAGTCGAGCGAGGCATAGCCGCGGCTGGTGGACTTCAGCTTGTCGAAGAAATCCATCACCACCTCGTTGAGCGGCATGTCGTAGTGCAGCATCACCTGGTGGCCCATGTACTTCATGTCGCGCTGCACGCCGCGCTTCTGGTTGCACAGGGTCATGACGTTGCCGAGATAGTCTTCCGGCACCAGGATGGTGACCGTGATGATGGGCTCGCGAATCTCCAGGATCTTGCCCACGTCGGGCAGCTTCGAGGGGTTTTCCAGCAATTCGATCGAACCGTCCTTGAGCACCACCTCGTATTCCACGGTGGGCGCGGTGGTGATCAGGTTCTGGTCGTATTCACGCTCTAGGCGTTCCTGGACGATGTCCATGTGCAGGAGGCCCAGAAAGCCGCAGCGGAAGCCGAAGCCCAGCGCCTGCGAGGTCTCCGGCTCGAAGTGCAGGCTGGCGTCATTGAGTTGCAGCTTGGTGAGCGCGTCGCGCAGCTGGTCGTATTCATGCGAATCGACCGGATAAAGGCCGGCGAACACCTGCGACTTGATCTCCTTGAAGCCGGGCAGCGGCTCGGCCGCCGGGTTGGCGACCAGGGTGACGGTGTCGCCCACCTTGGCGCTGGCCAGTTCCTTGATCCCGGCGATGACAAAGCCCACCTCGCCGGCCGAGAGTTGCGCCCGCTGCACCGACTTCGGCGTGAACACGCCGACCTGCTCGCACAGGTGTTCGGCGCCGGTGGCCATCAGGCGGATCTTGTCCTTGGGGCGCAGCACGCCATCCACCACCCGCACCAGCATCACCACGCCGACATAGTTGTCGAACCATGAATCGGTGATCAGGGCCTTGAGCGGCGCGGCCGGGTCGCCCTTGGGCGGCGGCACCCGGGCCACCACCATCTCCAGAACATCCTCGATGCCGACCCCGGTCTTGGCCGAGCAACGTACCGCCTCGTCGGCGGGGATGCCCACCACTTCCTCGATCTCGCCGATCACGCGCTCCGGATCGGCGGAGGGCAGGTCGATCTTGTTGAGCACCGGCAGCACCTCCACCCCCAGCTCGATGGCGGTGTAGCAGTTGGCCACGGTCTGCGCCTCCACGCCCTGCGAGGCATCGACCACCAGGAGCGCGCCTTCGCAGGCGGAGAGCGAGCGGCTCACTTCATAGGAAAAATCGACGTGTCCCGGCGTGTCGATCAGGTTGAGCTGGTATTCCTGGCCGTCGCGGGCCGTGTAGGTGAGCGCCGCGGTCTGCGCCTTGATGGTGATGCCGCGCTCCTTCTCCAGATCCATGGAATCGAGGACCTGTGCCTCCATTTCCCGGTCGGACAGGCCACCACAGCGATGGATGATGCGGTCGGCCAGGGTCGACTTGCCATGGTCGATGTGGGCGATGATGGAAAAGTTGCGGATATGCTTCATTGTGAACTGTTGTTGTATCAGGGCGACCCATAAAGCATCATTGCATCGATTCTTTTGGTATAAACCATTGTTTATATGTGATTTGTCTATATCAAAACGTCTCAAATAATCTCATGTCAGCTCAACAATATGCGGGTATGAGTGCGGGTAGGTTTTTTGGTTCAGGTTTTTCCTACCCGCATTTATGCCCTGAACCCAGTATCCATCAGTGTTCCAGCGATTCGCTGGGCGTTTAAGGAGATACCCACATGGCCCTGACCGATACCCGTATCCGACAAACCAAGCCCGGAACAAAGGCCGTCAAGCTGCCGGACGGAGGCGGATTGTACCTTGAAGTCACCCCCTCCGGTGGCCGGCTCTGGCGTTACCGCTTCCGCCTGGATGGCAAGGAAAGCACCTATGCACTTGGGGATTACCCGCGCGTTGGACTGGCGGAGGCGAGAAATCTGCGCGATGAGGCCAGGGCCTTGGTCAAGCAAGGCATTAACCCCGCGCTTGACCGCAAGCAGAAGGCGATTCAACGCCAATACGAAAACGCCATGACTTTCCAAGCCGTAGCGGATGAGTGGTACGCCGACAAGTCGCGGGGGGGCGTGGTCCACTGGTTACGCCCATCATCCCAGATTGTCCATTAGGACGCGGGAGGATGGCGAGACGGTTTGCGAGCAGATTG
>CAZOZD010000268.1:0-3198 GCA_964584195.1 uncultured Burkholderiales bacterium | reverse complement strand
GCTATTCATGAGCAATCTCAAGGGTGAATAAGCGGTCAACTACCGTTTCTAGGATGATGGACTCCGGGAGATGGGAGAGATTGCCGACGGTCTCGTTCTTGACCTTGCCGTTCTCGCGAAAGGTGCGGCGCAGCAGATGGGTGTGAGGGTCTTGTCCCCGACGGTGCGGGAGGTGGTGGCTACGTGGACGGGGCCATTTCTGGAGCTCATGGCTTAATGGTAGGTGTAGCCCACTAGCCCGGATATTTCATCGATAGGTCGGCGGAACCGCCGGAAAGGCGCTCTAATACAGGTGTTTACGCCGTATTGAGAGGAGTTCCGCCGATGCCAAAGTGTACCGCTGATGAGATGGGATTTGGGCGCCTTGGCCGGCGGGTGATTGCTCAATCCTTCAGCAATCCTCCGCTCTCCTCGTCATCTCAGCCCCACTGGAGTGCCCATGCGATGGCTGAGCAGGCAGCGGTGAAATATCCGGGCTAGGTCAGCCTGGCTGAACAGGTTGGCGGATGCTGTCGATCCAGTCCTGCACGAGTGGTGGCGGGGGACGTGTGGCGAGGCTGATCAGAATGCCGGCGAGCAGGCCAGCTGCGGCGCCGTAGAGTCCGGCCGGGCCGGCGGCAGGGGCGTGCGGGAGGTGTGGTGCGGCGAGGCATACGCCAAAGCCGGCGAGCATGGCGGCGACCGCCCCGGCGCCGTTGGCGCGGCGCCAGTAGATGGCCAGGAGCAGCACCGGGAAGAAGCCGGCGGCGGCCAGGGCGAGCGCCCAGGCCAGCAGGCCGAGCAGGTTGTCGGGCTGGCCGGCGGCGAGTGCGGCGGCGGCTCCGGCGACCAGGCACAGCGCGATTCGGGCCGCCCACAACTGGCGGCGGGGCGGGGCGGCGGGGTCGATGAGGCGCGCATAGCCATCGCGGGCCAGGCTGTTGGCCATGGCCAGCAGCAGGCCGTCGACCGAGGCAAGCGCGGCGGCCAGGGCGCCGGCGGCGACCAGGCCGAGAACGATGACCGACAGGCCGGCCATTTCCGGGGTAGCCAGGGTGAGCATGTCGGGATGGAGGCTCAGTTCTGCGTGTTGCAGGCGGCCGTCGACGTTGATGTCCTCGGCGCGCAGTTGCCCGGCGCCGGCCCATTCATAGACCCAGGCGGGCAGGTCGCTCATCGGCTGACCGATCAGGCGGGTGTCCACCTCGTGCCGGGCCAGCAGGGCATAGAGTGGTGCGGCCAGGTAGAAGGGCAGGCAAAACAGCAGGGTCCAGAATACCGAGCGGCGCGCAGCGTCGGCACTCGGCGCGGTTTGCAGGCGGGCCAGCAGGGTGGGCATGGCCGCGGTGCCCAGCATCAGGGTGAGGATGAGGGCAAGCCGGTCGCTGGGGCCGGAGCCCGTGTCCTGGCCGGCATCGGACCCGGTGCCGGGCGGGGTGGCACCACTCCCGCTTTCGGATGTGCCGGCCCGGGCGGCGAAGGCGGCACGTGCGGCCTGCTCGGCGGGGTCGGCCTGGCGGGCCACGGCGCGTGCGTCGATCTCGGCGAGCAGTTCCAGACTGGCCCGTGGTGGCACGGGCGAGCGATCCTGGGCGTGCAGGATCAGCGCCAGCGGCAGCACGAAGGCAACGATGAGCAGCAGATAATGCATGGCCTGGGCGCGCAGGACGGCACGCATGCCACCCAGGAGGGTGCCGAACAGCACCGCCGCCAGGCCAACCGCCAGGCCCTGCTGGAAACTCAGGCCGGTGAAGCGGGCGGCGATGAGGCCGATCGCCGTCAGCTGGGCAACCACGAAGCCCAGCGAAACCAGCAGCAGGCCGATCACGGCCAGCGCACGTGCCGTGCCGCCAAAGCGGGCCGCGATGAAATCGGCCAGTCCGTAGCGTCCGCCGCGGTGCAGATAGGGTGCGAACAGCACCGCCAGCAGGACAAAACCGCCGCTCCAGCCGAGGATGTAGGCCAGCCCGGTGCCAAGGTCGTCGAACAGCACGCCCGCCAGGCCGATGAATGCCGCTCCGCCCAGCCACTCGGCGCTGCCGGCCATGCCGCTGTGCGAAGCGGGTACCCGGCGGCGGGCCAGGTAGTATTCGGCAACATCGCCGGTGCGGTAGCGCAATCCGGCCACGACATGCACCGCCAGCACCGTCAGGAGGCCCAGACCGAGGATCCAGCCACTGTCGAGCCCCCGCCATTCCGCCAGCCACAGACCGGCCACGAACGCGGCCAGCAGGCCGGCCGCCGCGATCGGCGCGCGCCAGCGCGCCAGCCAGCGTGTAGCTTCAGTCCCCATGCGGCGGCGTCACAGGCAGGTCATCCCGATCCAGACGGCGCGCCAGAACGATGTGCAGGCCGATCAGGGCGAGGTAGAACGGAGGCAACACCTGCGCCAGCCAGAGCCAGGTCAGACCCGCGTGGGCGGATTGCCCGGCCAGATGCCAGGCGAGCAGGCTGGCCGCCAGCCAGAGCGCGAGGCTGAACCCGGCCAGTGCCAGGCCGCGACGCCAGTGGCGCGGCTCCCGTGGGCGGGGTTTGGTCGGGATAATCGACATGGCTGGCTTGATTCGGTCCGGGTGCCGACAAGCATACCGCAAGCCATGCTATCGTCGCCCTCCCGCGCACTGTAGGACTCTGCCCGCCATGGAAGTCTGGATGGTCTGGATCGCCCGCCTGATGTATGTCGCCCTGTTTCCGATCGGCATCGGCATGCTTTACCGCGCCGCCAGGATCGGCCGTGGCGACTGGCGCCACGTCGCCGCCTGGCGCGGTCGCACGTTGCCCGAACCGGGCCGCTGGGCGGCCTGGGTACGCGGCATCCATCTCGCCGGCGGAGCTTCGTTGCTGACGATCGCCCTCGCGGTACTGGCCATCGGCCTACCCTTCACGCTCTGGACCGGTGCCGCCGCGCTGACCCTGTGGACCTATTACTTCGCCATGCGGGTGGTGGTGCAACGCGCCGAACGGGGACAGGGGCCGCGCTGAACCCATGCACACGGCCGATGCATTTTCAGCGCCGGGCTGATACAATGTGGGGCTCGTCGGGGCGTAGCGCAGCCTGGTAGCGCACCTGCATGGGGTGCAGGGGGTCGGAAGTTCGAATCTTCTCGCCCCGACCATATAAATCAAGGACTTACCGGGAGTCCTAAACTGAAAAGCCAGCCAACCGAGCTTCTTGCAAAACCCACCGTCTGATCGATTTTTCTTGCCGCACGGTGGGCC
>CAZOZD010000267.1:0-3206 GCA_964584195.1 uncultured Burkholderiales bacterium | reverse complement strand
TTGGCGCGGAGGGCGGCGTGAGCGGTCGTGGTGCGACCGGCGCCGGCGCGGCCTGAGGCGGTCGTGCCGGCGCCGCGGGTGATTCCATGCGTGCGGTCGGAGAGGCAGCGCGGCGGCTCGCATCCGGTGCGACCGGCGGGGGTGGCGGGGGTGGCGCCGGCTCGACCGGCTCATCCCCGGCGGGGAGTTCAGCCTCTGGCCCGGGTTCGTTCGACTCGGGTTCGACCGGGGGCGCCATGACCGGCGCCGGCGCGGTGACGATGGGCGCCGGTCTGGACGGCGCTTCGGTCTTGGGTTCCGGGCTGCCGGATCGATCCAGCCACCACAGCGCCGCCAGCGCGGAAACGGTCACCACACCGGCGATGCCGAGCCGCATCAGAGCCTTGCGGCGCACATCCGATTCATCCGTCGCGGGCGTTGCCGCGGCCGTATCCTCCGCCATCCTGCTCCTCCTGATCGGTATCCGCCTTTATTCTAAGGGCGTTTCGTGATATTTTTCGGCCACTTTTTTTACCCATCCCATACCTCGGAGCATTCAACGTGGCGATCGAACGCACCCTCTCCATCATTAAACCCGACGCCGTGGCCAAGGACGTCATCGGCAAGATCTATTCCCGTTTTGAAAGCAACGGTCTCAAGATCGTCGCCGCTCGCATGAAGCACCTTTCCCGCCAGGAAGCCGAGGGCTTCTATGCCGTGCACAAGGGCCGCCCATTCTTCAATGACCTGGTCGAGTTCATGATCTCCGGCCCGGTGATGGTCCAGGTCCTCGAAGGCGAGGGCGCCATCGCCAAGAACCGCGAGCTGATGGGCGCCACCGATCCGCAGAAGGCCGCCCCCGGCACCATCCGCGCCGATTTCGCCAAGAGTATCGACGCCAACGCGGTACATGGTTCCGATGCCCCGGAAACCGCAGCCGTCGAGATTGCCTATTTCTTCCCCGCCGCCGAGGTCTATTCGCGCTGATCCGGGCAGGGTGGTGTGGCCGCGATCGGCCCCGCCACCGCTTCCATTCCATCAGTCGCCGCCGCTTCATGGCCGTCAATCTGCTCGATTTCGACCTCGACGGGCTCACTGCCTGGTTCGCCGAGCTGGGCGAGAAGCCCTTTCGTGCCCGCCAGGTGATGCGCTGGATGCACCAGCGTGGCGCCGGTGATTTCGCCGGCATGACCGATCTCGCCAAGTCCTTGCGGGCTCGCCTCGAAGAGATGGCCGAGATCCGCCCGCCCCGTCTGGTGGGCGAGCAGGATTCGGCTGATGGCACCTGCAAGTTCCTGCTCGAAGTCGGCTCGGACAACCGGGTCGAGACGGTATTCATTCCCGAGGACGGGCGCGGCACCCTGTGCGTATCGACCCAGGTGGGCTGCGCCCTGGAGTGCGGTTTCTGTTCCACCGGCCGGCAGGGCTTCAACCGCAACCTCACCGTGGCCGAGATCATCGGCCAGCTGTGGTGGGTCAACCGCGCGCTCGCGGCGCGGAGGGGGGAGCGGGAATCCGGTGAAGGCGACCGGATCCTCACCAATGTGGTCCTCATGGGCATGGGCGAACCCTTGCTCAATTACGACAACCTGGTGCGCGCCATCGCGCTGATGCTGGACGACCATGCCTACGGTCTGTCGCGGCGGCGGGTGACGGTGTCCACCTCCGGCATCGTGCCGGCCATAGATCGCCTGCGCGAGGACATGCCCGTGGCCCTGGCGGTATCGCTGCATGCCCCCAACGACGCCTTGCGCGACCAACTGGTGCCGATCAACCGGAAATATCCCCTGGCCGCGTTGATGGCCGCCTGCCAGCGCTATATCGAGCGGGCGCCGCGCGATTTCGTCACCTTCGAATACGTGATGCTGGACGGGGTCAACGACAGCCCCGCGCACGCTGACCAGCTCGTTGCGCTGACCCGCGACGTGCCGTGCAAATTCAACCTGATCCCGTTCAACCCATTCCCCGATGCCGGTTTTCGCCGCTCGCCGCCAACCCGAGTGCGCGAGTTCGCGGCGCGACTGATGGCGGAGGGCCTCATCGTCACCACGCGCAAGACCCGTGGCGATGACATCGATGCCGCCTGTGGCCAGCTGGCCGGACAGGTCGAGGACCGCTCGCGGCGGGTGCTGCGGCGCATGGAGCTGGCGGCATGAAGCGCTTCGTCGCCTGGCCGCTCTGGCTCGGCCTGCCCGCGCTGCTGCTGGGCTGCGCCGGGGCGCCGACCGCTCCGGTCAGCGCCGATCGTCCCGAACTGATCCCGGTCCGCCAGGAAAATCCCCAGGCGCGCATCCGAACCGAACTCGCCGGCGAGTACTTCAGGTTGCGTCAGTACGCGGTGGCCCTTCAGGAACTGCGCTCCGCCCTGGCGGCCGATCCGAACTATGCCCCAGCCTACAATCTGCTCGGCCTGGTGCACGCCGAGCTGGGCGAGGAGCGCGAGGCGGAAGCGCATTTCCGCCGCGCCACCACGCTGTCACCGCAGTTTTCCGAGGCCCATACCAATTTCGGCGCCTTCCTGTGCCAGCGTCGCCGCCATGACGAAGCCATCGAGCGTTTCGACGCGGCGCTGCGCAACCCCCTCTATGCCACCCCGGAGCGGGCGTTGGCCCAGGCGGCCCGTTGCCTGCTGCGCCAGGGGCAGACCGAGCGCGCCGAGGGCTATCTGCAACGTGCCCTGGCCCGCGCGCCCAATTTTCCGCTGGCGATCTTCACCATGGCCGAGTTGCAGTTCCGGCTCGGCAACCCCATCGCCAGTCGGGCCCGGCTGCGCCAGCTGGCCGATTTTGGCGAGCTCGACGCGGCGGCCCTCTGGCTTGGGGTGCGCACCGAGCGACTGCTCGGCAACCGCGAGGCCGAAGCCAGTTACGGAGCCCAGCTGCGTCGCCGTTTCCCGGAGTCGATCGAAACGCGCTGGCTGTTCAACGGCCAGTATGACCAGCCCGGAGTCGAGCGGTGAACGAAATCAACCTCAATCCCGGCATGGAAGCGGTCGCTCGGGACGGTTTCGGCGCCAAACTGGCGCGGGCCCGCGAGGAACGCCAGTTGAGCACCGCCCAGGTGGCCGAGCAGCTTAAGCTGACCGCGCGCCAGGTGGAGGCGCTTGAGGCCGAGGATTTCTCGCGACTGCCCGGGCCGGTATTCGCGCGTGGATTCATCCGTAACTATGCCCGCCTGGTCGAGCTCGATCCGGAAGAGTTGCTCGCCGCCACCGACGTCCGCCATGC
>CAZOZD010000266.1:0-3226 GCA_964584195.1 uncultured Burkholderiales bacterium | reverse complement strand
CGATCTGATGTGGACGACAAACACCCTTGACGGAATCGAACGTGGGCCGGAGCAATTTTTCAAGCGGGCGAACGGAAAGCACCCTGAGCGCGGCGGCTGCCGCAAAGTGAACTACGACCGCCAATGGATCATTGCAGGGCGAGTGCTGTGGGAAACCGTCGCCAACAAGCATCTTGAGGACGCCGGCAGCAATGTCCGGATCGACCACCGCAGCTACAAGGATCGGGGCATCGACAAAGCCCCCGGCGTGCACCTCGGACAAAAAGCTCACCGCCTGGAAATGGCCGGCAAGGCCACCTGGCGGGGCAACAAGAACCGAGGTTCTGCCCATCTCAATGCCTCCCTGCAGGAGGTGCAGTCCCAAATTCACCAGAAGGAGAACCCGAATGGAAAGCGTCATGGACGATCTGAAAAACCTCACGCGCAGCAGCAGCGCCGCGCCGGCGGCGGCGGTGCCGCCGCCGCGCCCAAGCGCGCCTTCGCAGCCTGGAACGACCGTGGAGCGGATCGTTCAGGCCTGCGGGCTTCAAGACACCTTGGGCCGCAGCGTATGCCTGCGCTGCGCCACTCGCGTTCTGGCCATGGACAGCAAGAACCGCGCGACGCTGTATTGCAGCGCTCTGTTCCGAGACATCGAGACGGAAATCACCGAGTGCACGGCGTACCAGCCGGAGGCCTCTACGCCGTAGAGGCTCTGGATCGTCGCCAGATCTACAAGGCCAAGCTACTGCAGGAGCGTTACCAGCAGGAGATCGCGGCCGCGCTGGCCGCGCGCCTGGCTTTCGTCGATCGGCAGCCAGATCGGATCGCGATCACCCTCAAGGGCGGCGGCAGCGTCATTGACCACGGCGACCGTCTGCTCACCAAATCAGGCCGCGACCAGGAAATCCTGGCCGCCGTCGCCCTGGCCAAGGCCAAGGGCTGGAAAACCATCCACCTCACGGGCAGCGCCGACTTCAAGGCACGCGCCTGGCTGGAGGCCGCGCGCGCCGGTCTCCAGGTCACCGGCTACGAACCGTCGCCGGATCTTCGCGCGCAACTCGCAAAGGAGAAAGCCATGCTCGGAACCCCCGGGGGAACTTCGCTCACCCCAGATGCAGCACCCGATTCACAGGCCAATGCGGCCGCGCGCCGCTGGGCCGATGCCCTGCGGCTGGCTCAACAACAGCTTGACGATCTGCGCCGGAAGGCCAGTCCGATGTCTCTCTATGAGATCGACAGGAACCGCAAGGTGCTTGCGGAGGCTGTCGCAGCCCTCGAAAAAGATGAGGAGCGCAGCCTTTGGCTAATCGGCCATCACCAGGTCGGGGACGGGAAGAAAGCCCCTGACGCCGTAAAGGCTGTACTGACACCCCTTTACCAACTGCGCCAAGGCGAGATCGAGGCTCGGGAGCAGGCGGCCAAGCTGGCGCATCAGAAACAGATCCAGGACGAACTGATGTGGCAGGCCAAGGCCGACGACCTTGCTGATTTGATGACGCAGCCCGGCAAGAGCGCCGCGCAGATGGAGGCCATGCAGCAGGAGCACCGGTATTACACCGCGCGGGCGGCGGGCTACGACGAGGCCGAGGCTCGGGAGCGCTCGGCAAACCCTCATGACGCCCTGCTTCCGAAGTAACGAGGAGGCGGGGCTCATGTCGGCCGCGCGCCGGGTGGCAACCCGACGCCGGCCTGACCAACATCAACCTGTAACGGAGGTTTACGTGGCTCGTTCAATCTTATCAAACAACGAAAGTCAGCATCTCCTTGATCCTGCCATTCTCGAAGACCTGGCGGCCGAAGTCGTCATTGGCAGGTTTCGAAATATTGAGGACAGGCCGAAGGCATTCCATGCTTTTACCGGCGCTACGGCAATCCTGATCGCGCCTGCCCTCGAACACCTTGCGCAGGCCTATAAGCAGGCTTGCCGAAGCCCCTGCGGCCGCGACGCCGCGCGACTCTTTTTGACCAACCTACTTGAAGCGGAGGCATGAACATGGATACGACTCTGAACAAGCCTGGAATTGCCCGCCGTGCAGTCATCGGCGGGGTCAAGTCCTGGTCGTACAGCATCGGGCTCACCAGCACCGTGCGTGAGGGTATTCGCATCTGGGGGAATATCGCCGATGGGTACCGCTTCGTTCGCCGCAAGCTGGCCGATGGCCCGCACAACTACAGACATGAGACGTTCCAAGATGCGGTGGACAGGCTCGGCCTCGACGAGGCTCAATTGATCCAGCAGGGGCGAGCCTTCAACAAGCGGGCATTCTGGTGGCTGGCGGCGCTGATGCTGGCTACAGTGTGGCTGGCTGGCGCAGCCTGGAGTGATGCGCCGATCCTGCACGTCGTCTTGTGCCTCGGCGACATGGCCTTTACCTTTTCCAAGGCCATCACCTGGCGTTTTCGCTTCTGCCAGATCCGCGATGCTGAACTCTACAGCTTCGGCCCCTGGTTCTGGTCGCTTGGAGGGAAGTGGTGATGCGCGCGCTCTTGGCCCTTCTCGGTGCGCTCGCGGCCATGCCCGCGATGGCGCTCACCTATGACGCATCGGCCTGCAAGTCGGAATTCGAGCAGGAGGCCGCCCGCGCCCGGGCGAAATACGTCCAGGCCTTCACGCCGCGCGTCGATCCAGTGCAGTCCTTCGCCGTATCGACGGACGCCTGTCTCGCCGCCATTACCGACTTCGATGTCGGGATCGTGCTTGAGATCCCGAATATCGACCTCGACGCGATCCTCAAGAACATGGCCAAGCAGCTCCTGCAGCGCGTGTGCCAGGCTGCCACGGCTCAATTCAATCGGGCGGTTGGCGATGCCCTGCAGGCCGTGAACTTGCCGCTGACAGATGTGGCCAGCGTGCCCGGCTTCTCGGCCGGCGTCTCGACCGGCAGCGCGGGCCTCACGATCCGCGACGACGGCGGCTCAACGGCACGGCGCGCGGCCGATGGCGCTGTCGATCGCATCATCAATCTCTTCCGCTGAGACCATCATGAAAAAATTCCTCCCGCTCATCCTCCTGCTGGCCGTGCCGGCCATCGCCGCCGAGCCGGCGGCGGCTCCCGGCCTCCATGCCTTCACGCCGCCACCTGGTGACATCGCGGTCGGCTTCCTTCGGCAGATATTCGGCACCATCGTTGATGGTGGCGGCACCGGCGATCAGCAAAGCCTGTTGGGCGTGATGATGGGGGTCTTCAATACCGCCGTCCTGTTCCTGGCCATGCTATTCGTCCTCTACACGACGGTCAAAGGC
>CAZOZD010000265.1:0-3243 GCA_964584195.1 uncultured Burkholderiales bacterium | reverse complement strand
TGTGGGGCGGTGTTAAAGATGGGCTAGGGAAACGGCGCCCAGCCCCTCAATCAAACACCACTGTCTTGTTGCCGTAGACCAGGATGCGGTTGTCGATGTGCCATTTCACGGCGCGCGACAGCACCACTTTTTCCAGGTCGGCGCCTTTCTGCACCAGGTCATCCAGCTCGTCGCGGTGGCTGATGCGGGCGACGTCCTGCTCGATGATGGGGCCGTCGTCGAGCACCTCGGTGACATAGTGACTGGTGGCGCCGATCAGCTTCACGCCCCGCTCGAACGCGCGCTGGTAGGGCTTGGCACCGTGGAATGCGGGCAGGAATGAATGATGGATGTTGATCACCCGGTTTTCCCACTGGCGGATGAATTCCGGGGAGAGCACCTGCATGTAGCGCGCCAGCACCACGAAATCGACCCGATGCGCGGCCAGCAGCGCCAGTTGCTGGCGCTCGGCCTCGGACTTGTTGTCCTTGTTCACCGCGATGTGGGTGAACGGGATGCGGTAGGCCTCCGCCAGCCAGTGGGTGTCGGGGTGGTTGCTGACGATGAGCGGAATCTCGCAATAGAGTTCGCCGCTCTGGTAGCGATAGAGCAGGTCGGCCAGGCAATGGTCGTGCTTCGACACGAATATCGCCATGCGCGGCTTCACGCTCGACAGTTGCAGACGCCAGCGCATATCATGCTCGGCGGCCACCGGCGCGAACGCCGCCTCGAACTTGTGCAGCCCCAGGTCGAACCCTTCCAGGTCCCACTCCACCCGCATCAGGAACAGGCCCGCGTCACCGTCCTGATGCTGGTCGGCGTGCAGGATGTTGGCATTGTGACGCAACAGGAAGTTTGCGATGGCCGCCACCAGGCCCTTGCGGTCCGGGCAGGCGACGAGCAGTACGGCGGTATTGCGTGGCGCGGGTGACATGCTGAATCCGGTTAAACAGGCCTGATCAGGCCGGGGCAGCGATTCTACCAGCCCCTCCGGCCCCACGTCGGGCTTGGTGCGGCGGGGCGTTTTGTACTAGAGTTCGGTAACAGGGACGCGCACGGCGCGCTGCCCGCCGGCCTGGCCCCGGTTTACCGGACCCGGCCGCACGGGCTTCACGAACGATTCACAATTGATTGGTAATTTTGCATTCATGAAAACCATATTCTGCGTAGACGACTCCAGCACCGTCCTCCTCAGCCTCACGGCCATCCTCACCAAGGCCGGCTACGGTGCCGAAAAGGCCGCCAGTGCCGAGGAGGCCATGACCAAGCTCAAGTCCGGGCTGAAGCCGGACCTGATCATCACCGACCTCAACATGCCCGGCAAGAACGGCATCGAATTCATCAAGGACGTGCGCCAGATGCCGACCATGAAGTTCGTGCCCATCCTGTTCCTCACCACCGAATCGCAGCAGTCCAAGCGCGCCGAGGCCAAGGCCGCCGGCGCTTCCGGCTGGCTGGTGAAACCGGTGAACGGCGACGAGCTGCTCAACACCATCAAGCTCGTCGTTCGCTGACCGCCATGGCCCAGGCCAGCAACCTGTCCATCCGCCTCCGGGCGCTGATCGTATTCGCCATCTCGGCGGTGGTGCTGATCGGCGCCGTATACCTGCTCAACCCCTACTACCACCCCCTCTTCCAGCAGCTCGGCCTGGAGAGCCGCTGGGCCGACGCCATCGGCACCTTCGCGGTGATGTTCGTCGCCTACATGTTCTCGGGCACCATCTCCAAGTTCATCTTCAAGGACGCCTATCTGGGCATCATCCTCGACCAGAAGGAAACCCTGGAAGCGGTGTACACCTGCGAGGACGTCGCCACCAGGGTGGGCGCCGAGATGCGCCAGTATCGCGAGTTCAATGACATCGTCCGCAGCCACCTCTCGGCGGTGATCCAGGAAACCGAGCAGGCTGCGTTCAGCATGATGGAGCAGTTGCAGGCCATCGATGGTGTGGTGAGCGACCTGAACCAGTTCGTCAACCGCAGCAGCCAGGAAGCCAGCGAACTCATCCACAGCTCCGAAAACGAGGTCGAATCGAACCGCCGCATGGTGGAAACCATGCGCGGCTACATCAGCAAGCGGGTGGACGAAAACCAGCACGACCAAATGCGGGTGCAGAAGGTGATCGACGAGGCCCAGCACCTGGAGGGCATAGTCCAGCTGATCAAGAACATCGCCGCCCAGACCAACCTGCTGGCGCTGAACGCCGCCATCGAGGCCGCCCGTGCCGGCGAGGCCGGGCGCGGCTTCGCCGTGGTGGCGGACGAAGTCCGCAAACTGTCGATGCAGACCGGCGAGGCGGTCACCCAGATCAGCCAGGGCATCGGCCAGGTCGCATCCACCATCCAGGCCCAGTTCCAGGAAAAGCTGTCCTCCGAAAACATTGAGGCCGAGCGCCAGGTGCTGTTCCAGTTCGCTGACCAGCTCAACGAGATGGAAACCCGTTATTCCGGACTCATCAACCAGCAGAACGAGGTGCTCGGCAACATCTCCACCAGCAGCCAGCGCCTGGCCGACATGTTCGTACACGCCATGGCCAGCGTGCAGTTCCAGGACGTGGTGCGACAGCGGGTGGAGCATGTGTCGCACGCCCTGGAACGGCTCGACGGCCACAACGCCGAGCTGGCCCAGGTGCTCGACAAGGCCAGCGAGAAGAGCGCCCTCGAACAGTTCCCCGAGCCTGTGGAGAAACACCTCAACGAAATGTTCGACGGCTACGTCATGGACAGCCAGCGCAAGGTGCATGCCCGGGCCACTGGACGCACCGCGCCCACCACCGCCAGTAGCGCGGGCCCGAAGATCGAGCTGTTCTGAGCCGCGCCGACGGCAAGTGCGCCACACCCCATCGCCCGTCACCAAGGAGACCCCGACATGAGTGAAGGCACCCCACCCGGCACCCAGCGCCTGGAGCTGGATGACGACCTCACCATCTACAACGCCCTGCCGCTCAAGGACCGCCTGCTTGCCGCGCTCGCCAACGCGCAGGAGCTCGAGCTCGACCTGTCCCAGGTCAGCGAGATCGACACCAGCGGCTTCCAGCTCCTGGTGCTGACCAAGCGCGAGGCCCAGCGCCAGGCCAAGACCCTGCGCCTGGTGGCGCACAGCGCGGCGGTGCGCGAGGTGCTCGACCTGTACAACATGGTCGGCTATTTCGGCGATCCGCTGCTCATTCCCGCCAAGGAAAGCGCCTGAGCCACACCTGCCCCACAACCCAGGACACCGAGGACCCCGCCCATGGATGAACTGCAACAAGCCTTCGTGCAGGAAAG
>CAZOZD010000264.1:0-3250 GCA_964584195.1 uncultured Burkholderiales bacterium | reverse complement strand
CCAGGTCGACGTGGTCCAGGGGCGGGTAGGGGAATTGCCGGGGCGTGCCCCAGCGCCGGACTTCCTCGTTGTCCTTGTCGTCCCGGCCCGCCGGCACCGATTCGTGCGGCAGGTTGGGGAGGGTCAACAACATCGCCGAGAGGTCTTCCTGGATGGCGGCGAGACGCTCCTCGGCCGCCTTCAGTGCATCGCCAAGGCCGCCCACCTCGGCCATCAGGGCGGCGGTGTCCTCGCCCTTGCCCTTGGCCATGCCGATCTGTTTGGAGAGCTGGTTGCGCTTCGCCTGGAGTTCCTGGGTGTGCACCTGGATGGCCTTGCGTTCGCCTTC
The DNA here is from genome assembly GCA_964584195.1 of uncultured Burkholderiales bacterium. Taxonomy (GTDB): domain Bacteria; phylum Pseudomonadota; class Gammaproteobacteria; order Burkholderiales; family Thiobacillaceae; genus CAZOZD01. The sequence continues at coordinate 2,922 of CAZOZD010000264.1, read as the reverse complement.
CAGGGCCTCGAAGCGGGCACTGTCCAGGGTGATGCCGCGGGCGGCGAGACGTTGCGCCACTTGGGCGAGATCTTTGCGCAGGAGCTGGATGTCGAGCATGGGGTCGGTGGGGGGTGAATGCGAAGGCCGCCATTTTCTCAAGAAACTCGCCGGGCCGCCCCTTCATTTCGCCCGATCCCCGCCGAATCAATGGGCGTGCTGTCCGATTTCCAGGCGCAGGGCGATGAAGGCGGCCTGCAGATCGTCCACCGTGCTGGCGCAGGCCTCCCAGTCCTCCGCCTTGGCCAGGTTTTCCACCTCGGCGGCCAGGGCGGTCAGCTCGGCGGCGCCCAGATAGGCCGCGGCGCCCTTGAGCTGATGCGCCTGCCGCGCGGCTTGCGCGCCGTCCCGGCCGGCCAGCGCGTCCGTCAGCGCCGTCAGCAGGCCTTCGCTGCTGCTGACGAACAGGTCCAGCATTTCCCGCAACTTGCGCGCGTCACCCTGGCAGACACGGCGCAGTTTCTCCAGATCGAAGCGCTCCGAGGGCGCCACGGCCGCGGATTCCACTCTGGCTGGCACGGCATCCTGGCCGGCCGCGACCGCGCACGCCGGCAATTGGCGCGCCAGCGCGCGGGCCAGTTCTTCGGCTTGCAGGGGCTTGCTCAGATAGTCGTCCATGCCGGCCTCGCGGCAGGTGTCCGCGAAGCCGGGCATGACGTTGGCGGTGAGGGCGATGATGGGCAGCCGCGCGCGTCCCTCGCGCGCCTCGCGATCGCGAATGGCGCGGGTGGCGGTGAGGCCGTCCCACACCGGCATCTGCCAGTCCATCAGCACCAGATCGACGCCGCCTTCGGCGAGCTGCTCATAGGCCGCCTTGCCGTCTTCCACATGGGTCACGCTCACCCCCAGGTCTTCCAGCATGAAGCCGAGCAGTTTGCGGTTGACCGGGTTGTCCTCCGCCACCAGCACGCGCATGCCAGGGAAGCGGAGGCCGGTGGCGCGGGCGTCGGCGGTCGCCGGCGTCGCGGCGGCGGCAGGCAGGGGCAGGCCGAGGTGGAAGGTGCTGCCCTTGCCCTCCTCGCTGTCGAGCGTCAGTTCCCCCCCCATGAGGGCGGCCAGTTGCCGGCAGATGGCGAGCCCCAGGCCGGTACCGCCATATTTGCGGGTGACCGAACCGTCGGCCTGGGAAAAGGCCTCGAACACGCGCCCGCGGGCTTCCGCGGACATGCCGATGCCGCTGTCGCGCACGCAAAAGCGCAGCCAGTCCGGCTTGCCGGCGACGGCGTGGGCGCTGAGCCGGACCTGGCCGGCGTGCGTGAACTTGAGGGCATTGTCGAGCAGGTTGAGCAGCACCTGGCGCAAGCGCGTGGGATCGCCGCGCACCCAGTCGGGCACCGCCGCGTCCACCTCCAGATCCAGGGCCAGCCCCTTGCTCTCGGCGCGGTGGCGATAGAGTTGCAGGGCGGCGCGCAGCAGCGGGCGCAACTCGAAGGGGATGTGCTCGACGCTCAGGCGGCCCGCCTCGATTTTCGAGAAATCAAGCAGGTCGTTGATCATGCCCATCAGCGCCTGCGCGGAATCCGCGATGGTTTGCGCGTGGTCGCGTTGGCGCGGCGTCAGCGCGCTGTTCAAGAGCAGATGGGTCATGCCGAGGATGCCGTTCATGGGCGTGCGGATCTCGTGGCTGACGTTGGCCACGAACTGCGATTTCATCTCGGCGGCGGTCACCGCGGCGTCGCGCGCCGCCTCCAGCGCCGCCTCCGCCTCGCGTTGGCTGGAGACGTCGCGCATGATGGCCTGGATCACCGGCTCCCCGTCCAGGGTCATCGAATGCAGGGCGATTTCGGCCGGAAAGCTGCTGCCATCGGGGCGGCGCGCGGTCCAGCGGAAGAAGGCGTGGCCTTTCTCCATCGCCTCGCGGATGTGCCGCTCGGCCAGCAGCGTCGGCGGCGTGCCGCAGGGCTGGTCCTCGACGCCGAGCTCCTCCGGCCGGCGCCCGAGGAAATCCTCGACCCTGTCCATGTGGAACATCTCCAGGGTGGCGGGGTTGCAGTCGGTGAAGCCGTGCCGGTCGAGGATGACGATGCCGTCGCTGTTGGTCTCGAACAGGGTGAGGAACTTGGTGCGCTCGCGCTCGCTGGCCGCCGCCAGCCGGGCGGCGCGGCGCATCACGGTGACGGCGACGACGAGGGCCGCCAGCACGGCGACCAGGCCGAGGCCGATCATCAGCCAGCGCGTGCGCGCGTAATCGGCGCGCGCCGCCGCCGCGGCGGACGCGGTCATGTCGCGCTGGATCTGGATCAGGCTGTCGAGTTCCTTCACCAGCTGGCGTTGCAGGGGGATGCCTTCCCGCTGCAGTTCGTCGAAGGCCAGGAAGGTATAGCCCTCCACCGCGAGATCGACGATGCGCACCATGACCGGCTGGTTGGCGCGGGTCAGGCCATCGATGCGGGCGAGCACCTCGCGCTCCTCGGGCAGACGGATCAGCTTGTCGAGCTCCAGGCGAACCTGCTGGTAGGCGCCGCCGTAACGGTAGAACTGCAACATCTCCTGATCTTTCTCGAAGGCGTCGCGGCTGACCACGATGGACAGCATGGCGATGGCGCGGTCGCGCAGGATGTCGCGCATGCTGTTGGCCAGGCGGGCCTTGACGCTGTTCTCGCCGACGATGGATTCCAGGTGCGCGTTGGTGCTCGCGAGCTGGTGCAGGCCGACCACGGTCAGGGCGATGATGAGGCTCAACGCCAGGCCGAAACCGGCGCCGACGATGGAGGTGAGCTTGCGGGGCAATTGGGCGATGCGCGCGGGCATGGGCTCTTCCGGAAGCGGTGTCCGGACATGGTAGCGCCGGGCGGGCGGCCGGGCGTATGGGAAAAAGCGCCTATTGGCCTAACGGACATGACTTTGAGAAGACGCCCCGTAGCATGAAAGTCATGCCCGTTT
>CAZOZD010000263.1:0-3266 GCA_964584195.1 uncultured Burkholderiales bacterium | reverse complement strand
GCGCGCCGCAGAGATCTGCGGCATGGCCGGGGTGCGGGATGGCAACAACGGCACCTGGTGCAGCATCGATTTCCGTACCTTCGAGTCGAAGGTGGTGCCCAACGTCCATGTCCTGGGCGATTCGGCGCTGACCAACTTCCCGAAGTCGGGCTCGGTGGCCAACAACACCGGCAAGATGTGCGCCTATGCCATCGCGGAAATCTTCGCCGGCCGTAACCCCGACCCGTCGCCGGTGGTCACCAACACCTGCTACTCGGCCGGTTCCGAGCACACCGCATTCCACGTCGCCACGGTGTTCCGCTGGGATGCCGAAAAGCAGTCGCTGCTGCCGCCGAAGGATGCCAACGGCGTGTCCGCCGAGGAAAGCGAGCTGGAAATGGCCTACATGCAGTCCTGGGCCATGAACGTCTGGGCCGATACCCTTGGCCTGCCGAAGAACTACAAGTTCACCATCGCCGGCTGACGACTGGGCGTGAGAAACGCCCAACCGCAAGCACGAAAGGGGCCGCAAGGCCCCTTTCGCATTTTCGGGCCGTGTGGCCGGCAAAAAAACATACGGATCGGGGCGGACGGAAATATCCCTGTCAAACAGGTGCAATAGTCTTGCAACCGTCCAACGAACCCAGAATGCCGATGAACGCCCCCGAACTCCATATCCATTCCGCGCCCACCGCGCTGACACTGCGCGACCGGATCGACCAGCAGTTGTTCAATGCGCTCTATTCGCGCTCACTGGTCTACAACACCTGCTGGGAAGATCCGGCGGTCGATCGCCAGGCCCTGGAGCTGACGCCGGAGGACACCGTGCTGGTGATCGCCAGCGCCGGCTGCAATGCGCTCGACTATGCCCTCGACGCGCCAGAGCGGATCCATGCCGTGGATGCCAATCCCCGCCAGATTGCGCTTCTGGAGCTGAAGATCGCCGGAATTCGGCGGCTGGCGCATGCCGATTTCTTCGCCCTGTTCGGCGCGGGCCATCATCCCCGCTTCGCCGAGCTGTATCACCGCCATCTGCGCTGGGAACTGTCCGAATTCAGTCGCGCCTGGTGGGATCGGCACGGCGTATGGTTCACCCATCCAGGCAACAGTTTCTATTACCATGGCCTGGCCGGGCTGGTGGCGCGCGCATTCCGGACCTATTTCAGGCTGCGCCCGAAGCTGGCAGTGGACGTGCATGAACTGTTCCGCGCCAGCGATCTCGACTCGCAGCGACGTATCTATGACGAGCGTATCGCGCCGGTATTGTGGACGCCGGTGATGAACTGGGCCCTGGGACGCCAGCTCACCCTCAGCCTGCTCGGGGTGCCGCACCCGCAACGGCGTCTGGTGCAGGCTCAGCACCCGGACGGGGTGGCGGGCTACATCCGCGCCGCTATCGAATACGTGTTCCGCGAACTGCCGGTGGCGGACAACTATTTCTGGCGGGTCTATCTGGAAGGCGGCTATAGCCCGGAGTGTTGCCCGCGCTACCTGATGCCTGAGCATTTCGAGACCCTCAAGGCAGGTGCCGTGGACTGCATCACGCCGCACACATGCACCGTCACCGAGTTTCTGCGTGAACACAAACGGCCGGTCTCGCGCTTCGTGCTGCTCGACCATCTCGACTGGATGAGCACCTACCATCCCGCCGCCCTGGTGGAGGAGTGGAATGCCATCCTCACCCGGGCCCGGCCGGGGGCGCGCATCCTGTTGCGCAGTGCCCATGCCGATCCCGAATTCCTGCATTGGGCGCGGGTGGGGCCGGCGCGCATGCGTCTGCCTGAGGTGTTGCGGTTCGATGATGCGCTGGCGGCCCGGTTGCATCGCCAGGATCGGGTCCATACCTACGCCGGCTTCAAGATCGGGCACGTTCCGGCCTGAATCGACGCCAGACGGTCCAGATGCCATTCCAGCGACTTGCCGCCGACGCCCGCGTGTTGCTTCGGCTGGCACGCGGGCAGCCACGCGCCGGCAGCCATGCCGAACGTCTGAGCGCCTTCTATGCGCCCCAGGCGGAGCGTTACGACGCCTTTCGCGCCCGTCTGCTGCATGGCCGCGAGGCCATGCTTGCGGCGCTGGACGTGCGTCCCGGCATGCGCGTGGTCGAGCTCGGCTGCGGGACCGGCCGCAATCTGGAGGCTCTGGCAACGATGCTGCCGATCGAGACCCTGGCCGGAGTGCAGCTGGTCGATCTGTGCCCGCCCTTGCTGGAGGTGGCTCGCCGCCGTGTGGCGGGGCGGGCCAACGTCGAGGTGATCGAGGCCGATGCCTGCCGCTGGCGTCCGCGCCAGGCGGTGGATCGGGTGTACCTGTCCTATGCGCTGACCATGATTCCGGACTGGCCGGAGGCGCTCGCCAATGCCTGTGCCATGCTGGCGCCAGGGGGGCGGATCGGGGTAGTGGACTTCCATCTGCCCGGGCAGGGCGGTCGTCTTGGCAATGCGTTCTGGCGGCGCTGGTTCGCGCATGACGGTGTGCATCTGTCCGATGCCCATGTGGCCTGGCTGCACGCGCGATTCGATGTGCTGCGCTACGAGGCGCTGCGAGCGCCGGTGCCTTATCTGCCGGGATTGCGGGCGCCTTATTACCTGTTCGTCGGCCGCCGGATGTCCTCGTCATGTTCCGCAACCGTGACCGCCTGATCGTCGTCGATGCCGACGGCACCCTGATCGACGCATTTTCGGCCATCGGCGCGGCATTCGCCCGGCACGGCATGGATCTGGGCGACCTGGACCGTTTCCAGAAGCGTCGCAACCTGTTCAAGTATCTGGGCGGCATCAAGGAATTTCCCCGCAATCTGGCCCGGCAGCTCGGTCGCCAGGGGCGCAAGGCGGTGCTGGATTCCCTGACCGAGGTATATCGGGAAGAGGCCTGCCTGTATCCAGGCATGGCCGAACTGCTGCGCGACCTGCTTGCCACGCAGTCGATCCGGGTCGGACTGGTCACCCGCAATGTCACCCGGGAGCCGGCCATCACCATGGCACGCCTGTTCGACCGGCATGGGGTGGATGTCGATGCGCTCGATTTCTTCCATGCCATCCCGCTGCGCCAGGACAAGACCGCCACCTTTCGCGCCGTGCGCGAACGCCTGGACATCAACCCGGCGCGCGCCTTTGCCTGCGGCGACGAGCACAAGGACTACCTGGCCGCGTTGGCGACCGGCATGCACCCATTCATCGCCGCCTACGGTTTTGAAAGCCATGCCCGCCTGAGCCGCAAGTTCGGCATTCCGGAGGAGCTGCTGGCGGTGACGCCGGAGGTCTTGTGCGGCCGGGTCCGGCATGCCC
>CAZOZD010000262.1:0-3294 GCA_964584195.1 uncultured Burkholderiales bacterium | reverse complement strand
GTGCCGGCGCGTCCGGGCGCTCCAGGCTGAATTCGTAGCCGGCGATATGCTGGTTGCGGTCGAGCACCGGCACCCGGCGCAGGAAGTCGATCGAATCCGGTTCCGCCTCGACCGCCGCCACCTCCGCTTCGCTCTTGCCGAACAGCTTTTGCATCAGGTTCCTGAACATGCGCGGACTCCCATGAGTTTCATTGCACACACCGCCCTTGCCGGCCCGTGTTCACTGCACACCCAGGCGCAGTTCCGCCGCCGCCAGGGCCTCCGGCGTGCCGCGCAGGATGAGGATGTCTCCCGCCTCCAGGCGGGTGGCCGGGGTGGGATCGGCGGTACGGATGCCCCGCCGGCGCACCGCCAGCACCACCGCTCCGGCCTTGTCCAGCTCCAGCTGGGCAAGATCGCGCCCCACCGCACGCAGGCCGGATTCGATATGGAATGAAGCCAGGCGCTCCTGGGCGTGCTCGTCTTCGTCCGCATCGGTCATGCCCTGATAATAACCGCGCATGGTGCTGTAGCGCGCCTCACGCAGGCGGCGGATGCGTTTGAGCACCGTGGCAAGCGGTACGCCGGCCATCAGCATGGTCTGTGAACCCAGCATCAGGGCGCCCTCCAGTACCTCCGGCACCACCTCGGTGGCGCCGGCGCGCATCAGTGCCTCAAGGTCGGACTCGTCCACGGTGCGCACGATCACCGGCATATCCGGCCGCAATTCATGCACGGTATGCAGGATCTCCATGGCCATGTGGGTATGGGCAAAGCTGATGACCACGGCGCGGGCGCGATGCAGGCCGGCGGCAAGCAACACCTCGGAACGGGTGCAGTCGCCGAACACCACCTTCTCGCCGGCGCTGGCCGCGGCCTGGACCCGCTTGGGATCGTGGTCGAGCGCGATGAACGGCACCCCTTCCGCCTCCAGGAGACGCGACAGGTTCTGGCCGCTGCGGCCGAATCCGCAGACGATGATGTGCTTTTCCACGCCGAAGCTCTTCACCGCGATCTCGTGCACGCCACGCGCCTGTTCCATCCACTCGCCGCCGGCGACGCGCAGAGCCACCCGTTCGCTGTACTGGACCATGAATGGCGCGGCCAGCATCGACAACACCATGGCCGCGAGGGTGGCCTGGCCGAGCTCGAATGGCACCAGACCATGCGCCATGGCCAGGCTGAGCAGCACCAGGCCGAACTCGCCGGCCTGCGCCAGCCCCAGCGCGCTCCTCAGGGCAGTGGTCCAGTGCCGCGAGAAATACCAGGCCAGCAGTGCGACGATGCCGAGCTTGAACAGAATCAGCGACACCAGGATGAGCAGGGTAAGCCCGAACTGGGAGGCCACTGCGGCAAGGTCCAGGCTCATGCCGATGGTGACGAAGAACAGGCCCATGAGCACATCGCGGAAGGGCCGGATGTCGCTCTCCACCTGATAGCGGTATTCGGTCTCCGAGATCAGCATGCCGGCGACGAAGGCCCCCAGCGCCAGGGACAGCCCGGCCACCCCGGTGGCCCAGGCCAGCCCCAGTGTGATCAGGAGCACGTTGAGCATGAACAGCTCGGAGGACTTGCGCGCCGCCACCAGATGCAGCCAGGGCCGCAGCAGACGCTGGCCGAGGACGAGGATGACGCCAAGCACCACGATGGCCTTGACGGTAGCCAGCGACAGGGCCAGGGTCAGGTCGGCGCCGCTGGCCAGGGCCGGGATGAAGATCAGGAGCGGCACCACCGCGAGATCCTGGAACAGCAGCACGCCCACCACCTGGCGGCCATGGTCGCTGTCCAGCTCGTTGCGTTCGGCCAGAAGCTTGATGATGATGGCGGTGGACGACATCGCCAGGGCGCCGCCCAGGGCCAGGCCGGTGTTCCAGCCCTGGCCGGCCAGCATCGCCAAGCCCGCCACCAGCAGCATGGTGAACAGCACCTGCATGCCCCCCAGACCAAACACCAGCGCCTGCATGCGCCTGAGCTTGCCGAGCGAAAACTCCAGGCCGATGGAAAACATCAGGAACACCACGCCGAACTCGGCCAGGTGGCGGGTTTCATCCGCCTCGCTGGCGCTGGTGAAACCAAGCTGGCCGATCAGAACGCCGACGAGGACATAGCCGAGCAGGGCGGGCAGGCGCAGGGCACGAAACAGGGCCGTGGCCAGCACCGCCGCGCCCAGCAGGAATACGACCAGACCCAGAGTGGCATGCATGGGGAGCGAAGGGAGCGGATTCAAATCACGTTATACTTCGCGCCATTATGACATTTCAGCCCCCTTCAGCCGCAGAAATCCTGGCCCAGGCCCGCCGTACCCTGGAGATCGAAGCCAGTGCCGTCGGCCGCATCGTCGACCACCTCGACCACCGCCTCACCGACGCAGTCGATGCCCTGCTCGCCTGTGGCGGTCGGGTGGTGGTGAGCGGCATGGGCAAGTCCGGTCATATCGCCGGCAAGATCGCCGCCACCCTGGCCAGCACCGGCACCCCCGCATTCTTCATGCACCCGGCCGAGGCCAGCCACGGCGACCTCGGCATGATCACCGGACAGGACGTGGTGCTGGCCCTGTCCAACTCCGGCGAAAGCCCCGAGCTGATCGCCATCGTCCCGCTCATCAAGCGGCGCGGCGCCCGCCTCATCGCCATGACCGGGCGCCCCGCCTCCACCCTGGCGCGCGAGGCCGACATCCATCTCTATGCCGGAGTCGAGCAGGAAGCCTGCCCGCACAACCTTGCCCCCACCGCCAGCACCACCGCCGCCCTCGCCCTGGGCGACGCACTCGCGGTAGCCACCCTGCACGCGCGCGGCTTCACCGCCGAGGATTTCGCCCGCACCCACCCGGGCGGCGCACTGGGTCGCCGCCTGCTGGTGCATGTGCGCGACATCATGCACAAGGGCGAGGCATTGCCGGTGGTCAGCACCGGCACACCGTTCCGGGAAGCCCTGCTGGAAATGACCCGCAAGGGTCTCGGCATGACCGCCGTAACCGAGAGCGACGGCCGCCTGGCCGGCATATTCACCGACGGCGACCTGCGCCGCTGCCTGGACACCGGCCTCGACATCGGCAATGCCCGCATCGACGCGGTGATGACCCGTAACCCGCGCACACTCTCGGAAGACGCCCTGGCCGCCGAGGCCGCCCGGGTCATGGAGGAACACAAGATCAACGGCCTGCTCGCGGTCGACGCTGGCGGCCGCCTCACCGGAGCCCTGAACATGCACGACCTGTTACGCGCGGGGGTGGTATGAACCCCACCGACCTCATGCAGCGCGCCCGCGCCGTCCGCCTGCTGATCTTCGACGTCGATGGCGTGCTCACCGACGGCA
>CAZOZD010000261.1:0-3306 GCA_964584195.1 uncultured Burkholderiales bacterium | reverse complement strand
CTGCGGCACCGGCGGCATGCTGATCTCGGCGCTGGATGAAGTGAAACGTTCGGGTGGTGAGTACCGCACACTCAAGCTCTATGGGCAGGAACGCAATCTCATCACCTCGTCCATCGCCCGCATGAACCTCTTCCTGCACGGCGTGGAAGACTTCGAGATCATCCGGGGCGACACCCTGGCGGAACCCAAGCACATCGAGGGCGATCGCCTGCGCCAGTTCGACGTGATCCTGGCCAACCCGCCGTACTCCATCAAGCAGTGGAATCGCGAGGCCTGGAGCAGTGACAAGTGGGGCCGCAACTCGCTGGGCACACCGCCGCAAGGCCGCGCCGATTACGCCTTCCAGCAGCACATCCTGACCAGTCTCACCGCCAAGGGGCGCTGTGCGGTGCTCTGGCCCCACGGCGTGCTGTTCCGTAACGAAGAACAGGCCATGCGCGTCAAGATGGTCGAGCAGGACTGGGTCGAGGCCATCATCGGCCTGGGCCCCAACCTGTTCTACAACTCCCCGATGGAGTCGTGCATCGTCATCTGCAACCGCAAGAAGGTCGCCGCGCGCAAGGGCAAGGTGATCTTCATCGACGCGGTGAACGAGGTCACCCGGGAGCGGGCGCAGAGCTTTCTGAAGCCCGAGCATCAACAGCGCATCCTGACCGCGTACAAGACCTTTGCGGACGTGCCCGGTTTCGCCAAGGTCGCCACCCTGGCCGAAATCGGCGCCAATGCGGGCAACCTGTCGATCCCGCTCTACGTGAAGCGCGTCAACGCCGCCGCGCTGACCGGCGACGATGGCGACCCGGTTTCGCTGGAATCGGCCTGGGAGCGGTGGCAGGAAGACGGCCGCGCCTTCTGGCAACGGATGGACGCGCTGGTCGAGACGCTCGATCGCCTGGTCGAGCAGGAGAAGCAGGAGGAATAGGATGCGTAGCGCGGTCGATCTGCTGGACGAACTCAACGCGGTGGACGAATCCACCCGCATCGAGGCCAAGCGTGCCCGGGACCTGGGCAAGTCGGTCATGGAAACGGTGATTGCCTTCGCCAATGAGCCGGACCTGGACGGCGGCTATTTGCTGCTGGGCGTCGACTGGAGCATCAACGAGAAGGGCGACACGGTTTACACTCCGGCGGGCCTGCCCAACCCGGACCAGGTGCAAAAAGACCTGGCTTCGCAATGCGCCAGCATGCTCAACGTGGCCCTGCGCCCCGAAATGCAACTGGAGCAGGTGAATGGCGCGACCCTGTTGGTGGTGTATGTGCCCGAGGCCGATGTCACCCACAAGCCCATCTATAAAAAAGCCACCGGCCTGCCCCATGGCGCCTGGCGCCGCATCGGTTCGAGCGATCAGCGCTGCGTGGATGAAGACCTCTGGGTGTTGCGGGGCGCCAGTCAGCCCCTGCACGGGCCGGACGCCAGCCTCCTGCCCGACGCGCGCCTGGACGATTTCGACCCCGCCGCCCTTGCCGCCTACCGCCGCGAGCGCGCCCGCATCAACCCACAGGCCGAGGAGCTGGCCTATGGCGATGAAGACCTGCTGGAAGCCCTGGGTGCGTTGCGTCGGGACGAGGGTGTCCCGCGCCCCACATTGGCGGGCATCCTGCTGTTCGGTAAACCCATGGCGCTGCGCCGCATGCTGCCCATGGTCCTCATCGACTACATTCGCGTGCCCGGCTTGGAATGGATGGAAAACCCGCACGAGCGCTTTCAGTCGGTGGAAATCCGCAAGCCCTTGCTGCTGGCCCTGCCGCAAGCCGAAGCCACCGTGGTGGACGAATTGCCCAAGGGCTTTTACCTGCCCGAAGGTTCGCTGCACAGCGTGCAGGAACCCATCGTGCCGCGCAAGGTGATCCGCGAGGCGCTGGCCAATGCGGTCGTGCACCGCAGCTACACGCGGCACAGCCCGATCCAGATCATCCGCTACAGCAACCGCATCGAGATCCGCAACGTCGGCCACTCGCTCAAGCCCATGGCCAGGCTGGGCACGCCGGGTTCCTGCCCGCGCAACCCGTTGTTGGCCTCCGTGCTGCGCGACCTGAACCTGGCCGAAGCCAAGGGCACCGGCATCCGCAGCATGCGCCGCCTGACCGCCGAGGCCGGGCTGACCTTGCCGGAATTCCAGTCCGAACGTGAAGCCGACACTTTTTGCGTGACGCTGTTCCTGCACAACCTGCTGACCGAAGACGACCACGCCTGGCTGCGCTCGCTCACCGCGGAACCGCTCGATCAAGAGGAAACCAAGGTGCTGATCTACGCCCGCGCCACCGGCGCCGTGGACAACACCGCCTGCCGGGATTTCAGCGGCCTGGACACGCTGACCGCCAGCCGCGTGCTGCGCCGGCTGCGCGACCGGGGGCTGCTGGAAAAACATGGTGCCGGCAATCGCACCTTCTACACCCTGATGGTTCCGATGCCGCCACCGCCACCGCCTGAAAAACCCTCCATCGGCGCGGGTCAGGTAGGCGGGAAAGATTCCATGCAGAACATGGAAGCTTGCAAGCCAGGCATGGAAGGTTCGGCCGCGGACATGGAAGGTTTCTCCGGAAACGCCCAACTGACCAGCCTTTTGCAGCGTTTTCCCCCCATGCTTGCCGCCCAGATCGCCAGCCAGCGGGGAAAACGTCAATCCAAGGACAAGGTTTGCGCGCTGCTGCTAGAGCTTTGCTCCCATGGTTTCGTGACGCTACAGGAACTGGAAGTCCTGCTCGACAAGCATCGCAAGTACCTGATGATCGACTACATCCGGCCCTTGGTGCGCGCCGGGCAGCTCAAATTGCGCTACCCGGAAAGCGCCAAGCACCCGCACCAGGCCTATGCCGCCCCCGGAGTCGAGGACCAGAACAATGGCTGAGAAGAATCTGAAGCCCGGCTGGCGGCGCGTGAAGTTTGGCGAGGTGGTGCGCCTCTCGAAAGCCCGCAGCCAAGATCCGCTGGCCGATGGCATTGAACGCTATGTCGGCCTGGAACACCTCGAACCCGGTGACTTGCGCATCCGCCGTTGGGGCAATGTCGCTGACGGCGTGACCTTCACCAGCGTGTTTCAACCTGGACAGGTGCTGTTCGGCAAGCGACGCGCTTACCAGCGCAAGGTGGCGGTGGCGGATTTCTCTGGCGTCTGCTCTGGCGACATCTACGTGCTGGAGACCAAGGATGCGCAGGCCTTGTTGCCGGAGTTGCTGCCCTTCATTTGCCAGACCGATGCCTTTTTCGATCACGCGGTGGGCACGTCGGCGGGATCGTTAAGCCCTCGCACCAACTGTGCCCCGCCCGCAATTCTTTTGGACACGAAATTGGGGTAAATAGACGTGTCT
>CAZOZD010000260.1:0-3319 GCA_964584195.1 uncultured Burkholderiales bacterium | reverse complement strand
GGGGTATTTATGCCCCGCATGGGGTACCCCCGTTGGGGGAGGGGACACACGTTATTGGGCGAATGAACAATCTGGGATGAATGCTGAAATCTGGAAACCACATGTGGTCGTCGCCGCCGTGATCGAGGAGGGCGGCCGTTTCCTCATGGTCGAGGAGCATACCGACGCGGGGCTGATGTTCAACCAGCCGGCCGGACATCTGGAGGCCGGCGAGTCGCTCATCGACGCGGTGCGGCGCGAGGTGTTCGAGGAAACCGCGCATCATTTCGAGCCGGATGCGCTGCTGGGTGTGTATCGCTGGCGGCACCCGGCCAAGGATCGCACCTATCTGCGCTTTGCATTTCGCGGCGTGGTGACCGGGTTCGACCCGACCGCGCCGCTCGATGCCGGCATCCTGCGCGCGGTCTGGCTGAGCCCGGAAGAGATCGAGGCCGTGCGCAACCGGCATCGCAGCCCGTTCGTCAACCAGTGCGTGGCCGATTACTGCGCGGGGCGGCAGTTCCCGCTGTCCTTGCTCAACGAGATGGACGTGATGGGTCGATGACCGCCCTTCTTGCATCCCGCGTCTTACCCTGCACGCAAGCATGAGCCGCGTCGTCGTCGGACTCTCGGGCGGGGTTGATTCCGCTGTCACCGCCTGGCTGCTCCAGCGCGAGGGCCATGATGTGGTGGGCGTGTTCATGAAGAACTGGGAGGCGGACGACCTGGAAGAGGATTGCCCGGTCGCGCGTGACTGGCAGGATGCCCGGGCAGTGGGCGAGGCGATCGGCATCGAGGTGCGGCAGGTCAATTTCAGCCGCGAGTATCGCGACCGGGTGTTCGCCTATTTTCTCGCCGAGTACCAGGCCGGACGCACGCCCAACCCGGACGTGCTGTGCAATGCCGAGATCAAGTTCAAGGCATTCCTGGAGTACGCCCTGGCGCTCGACGCCGATTTTCTCGCCACCGGCCATTACGCCCGGCTTGAGGGTGAAGCGCCGGCGCGGCGCATGCTCAAAGGCGTGGATGCTGGCAAGGACCAGAGTTATTTCCTGCATCGCCTGAGCCAGGACCAGATCGCGCGCGCCCTGTTTCCGCTCGGCGGGCTCGCCAAGCCGCGGGTGCGCGCACTGGCGCGCGAAGCCGGGCTGCCGGTGGCCGGAAAGAAGGACAGTACGGGCATCTGCTTCATCGGTGAGCGGCCGTTCCGCGACTTCCTGCAACGCTACCTGCCGACCCGGCCGGGCGACATCGTCACGCCCGAGGGGCGCCGGCTCGGCCGTCACCAGGGCCTGATGTATTACACCCTGGGCCAGCGCCAGGGGCTGGGCATCGGCGGCGTGAAGGGCGCACCGGAAGGGGTGCCCTGGTTCGTCGCCGGCAAGGACAGGACGCGCAATGAACTGATCGTGGTGCAGGGGCACGACCATCCCCGCCTGCTGTCGCGTGAACTGACTGCCACCGAGCTGGCCTGGATCGGGTCGCCGCCCGAGGCCGGTTGCCGCTATGGCGCCAAGACCCGTTACCGCATGGCGGACGCCGCATGCAGCGTGGCTTCGATCGACTCCGGTCGCCTGCGGCTGGTGTTCGACGAACCGCAATGGGCGGTGACGCCGGGCCAGTCGGTGGTCCTCTATGAGGGCGAGGTGTGTCTCGGCGGCGGGGTGATCGAGGCTGCGGCCTGAGGGCGGGCGAGACAGGCCCATCCCCGCCCCGAAAAACTTCGCTGCGCCCGTTTCTCGCCTCGATGGGCAGGAAACACCGGGGCGGCCCTTCGTGTTTCCCGAGAAGACTCGGCCTCGTTCAGCCGATCGGGAGGGTGTCCTTGAACGCCGGACGCTGCATCAGGCGGTCATACAGTTCGGACAGGTTGGGATGGAGGCGGCGCCAGTCGACCTCGTCGTGAAAGCGGAAGTCGATGTAGCCGAGCGCGCAGCCGACGGCGATGTCGGCCAGGCTGTAGGACTCGCCCACGCACCAGTCGCGTTCGGCCAGGTCCTCGCTCATCACGCGCAGGCCGGCGCTGACCTTGCCGAGCTGGCGGGCGATCCATTCGCGGCTTTGCTGTTCCTGCGGCCGCTTGCGTTCGACGAACACCAGCGCCGCCGCGTCGATGACGCCGTCGGCCAGGGCTTCCCAGCGGCGGGCGGCGATGCGCGGCCGTGCTTCCTTGGGCAGCACGTGGCCAACCGGGCTGGTGCTGTCGAGGTATTCGACGATGACACGGGAATCGAACAGGGTCTTGCCGTCCTCCTGCACCCAGACCGGCACCTTGCCGAGCGGGTTGTACTCGGGCACGTGGGTATCGGATTCCCAGGGCACGTCGACGACGAATTCGTATTCGACCCGCTTTTCCGCGGCGACGATGCGCACCTTGCGCACGAACGGGCTGGTGCGTGAACCGATCAGCTGGACCTTGTGGTTGTGGCTCATGGAATGCGGGTCTCGGGCAAGGGAGGGCGAATTCTAGCGGCTGCCGAACGGCGCGGCTAGGCGGTTGGCTAGCCACATACCGCCAGGGCCAGGGGCCAGGAGGCCTCCAGGCGGCGCAGGGTTTCCGCGCGGCCGAGTGCTTCCAGGGTGAGGTCGATGGCGGGGGTCTGCGCAGTGCCGAACACCAGAAGGCGCAGCGGAATGCCGATCTGGCCCATCTTCAGGCCATGCGCCTTGGCGGTGTCCTTGAGCAGCTGGCCGAGGCTGGCGGCCTGCCATTCGGCTTCGGCCAGTGCCGTGCGCAGTGCCTCGATGGCGGGCAGGGCCGCGCCGGGCAGCTTTTCGCGCAATTCATCCACTGCCGGCTCGTTGTGACGGTAGAAGATCTGGCAGGCGTCGGCCAGTTCCTGGACGGTGGCCGCACGTTCCTTGAGCAGGCCCATCAGGCCGGACAGGTCCGGCCCCTGTTCCGGGTGGATGCCGCGCTCGACGAGGAATGGGCGCACCAGGCCGGCGAGGCGGTCGTTGTCGGCCTCCTTGAGGTACTGCTGGTTGAGCCAGGTCAGTTTTTCCTGGTTGAAGCGCGATGCGGCGTGGCTGACGCCGGAGAGCTCGAACCAGTCGACGAATTGTTCGAGGCTGAATTTCTCGTCGTCGCCATGGCCCCAGCCGAGGCGGGCCAGATAGTTGAGCAGGGCTTCGGGCAGGTAGCCGTCGTCGCGGTATTGCAGCACCGAGACCGCGCCATGCCGCTTCGACAGACGCTCGCCGTCGTTGCCGAGGATCATCGGCACATGGGCATAGGTGGGGATGGGGGCGCCCAGGGCGAGCAGGATGTTGATCTGGCGCGGGGTGTTGTTGACGTGGTCGTCGCCGCGGATGACGTGGGTGATGCCCATGTCCCAGT
>CAZOZD010000259.1:809-3329 GCA_964584195.1 uncultured Burkholderiales bacterium | reverse complement strand
GCGCTCGCCGCCATGTTGCGGCAACTGCCCAACAAGGCCGAGATGGATGCCCTGCTGACCGACATCAACCAGACCGGTATCGGTCGTGGCCTGGAGTTCCAGCTGTTCAAGCCCGCACAGGAAAAG
The DNA here is from genome assembly GCA_964584195.1 of uncultured Burkholderiales bacterium. GTDB lineage: Bacteria > Pseudomonadota > Gammaproteobacteria > Burkholderiales > Thiobacillaceae > CAZOZD01. The sequence goes on along the minus strand of CAZOZD010000259.1, from coordinate 3,203 downwards.
GGCGCCGAGTTTTATGTGATCTTGCCGGTCACCATCAAGGTTTCCGGCGGCTATCACGATATTGCCTATTTCGTGAGCGACATCGCCCGTCTTTCGCGCATCGTGACCCTCCATGACGTCAGTCTCGCCCCGGTTCAGGACAAGGACGACCTGCTGACCATGGACGCCACGATCAACACGTATCGTTACCAGGATGCGCCGCCACCTTCCGACAAGCCGGCCAAGAAGGGGGGGCGTAAATGACTCTGCGAAGATTCTGGCCTGGGGTCTGGGTCGTTGTGCTGATGCTGTCCGGTTGCGGAGGCGGCAAACACGACGATCTGCACAGGTTCATGCAGGAAACCGGCTTGGACGGTCATGAGAAGCTCGAACCGCTGCCGCCGGTCAAGCCACCGGATACCTTCGAGTACGACGCCAGTGAACTGGAGAGCCCGTTCAAGGCACGCAACCTGCGCCCGGCCAAGGCCGAGGGGGGCGGCAACCAGCCCGACTTCAACCGCCCGCGCGAGCCGCTGGAGGAATTCCCCCTCGATGCGTTGCGCATGATGGGGATCATTCAGCAGCGGGGCAAACTGTATGCCATCATTCGCGCTCCGGACGGTGCCCTGCATCGGGTCACCACCGGTAACCACATCGGTCAGAATTTTGGGGTCATTACCGCCATTCACCCTGAAACCGGTTTGCAGATCCGCGAGACGGTGCAGGACAGCGCCGGCGACTGGGTCGAAGGCCAGGCCGTGCTGGCGGTGAAATGAAGTCGCAATACCGAACACTACAATCGAGGCCAACCATGTCGCATCTCCTGAGCAAACCCTTCCCCGGCGTCCTGGCCACGGTCGGGCTCATGCTCCTGTCCTCTCTTTCCGCCTGGGCAAACAGCCTGCAAGGGGTCAAGGTAGTGCAAGGCCGGGATGGCAGCCAGGAGGTCCAGGTGCAGCTCAAGGATGCCGTGGAAGCGCTGCCCATTCACTTTACCACCAGCAACCCCAACCGCATCGTGCTCGATTTTGCGGTCACGGACCTGCCGTCGGGGCGTATCAGCGAGCGGGTCGGGGCCGGTGTGCTGCGGGCCTACAACGTGTTGCAGGCCGGTGATCGCACCCGTATGGTGATCGACCTGTCCGGAACGGCCACCTATGGCCTGAAAAAGGATGGCAACCGCCTGATCGTGTCCATTCAAGGCGCTGATTCTACGTCGGCTCAAAACGCTACAACGTCAAGCAGTGCTCCAGGGCGTGCGGAAACGAAACTCGCCAACCGTATCCGTGGCATCGATTTCAGGCGTGGCCCCAACGGCGAGGCCCGCATCGAGGTTGGCCTGAGTGAGCCGGGCGCGGCCGTCGACGTGCGCCAGCGCGGTGCCGGCATCCAGATCGATTTCCTGGACACCGCCCTACCGACCGAATTGCAGCGGCGGCTGGACGTCACCGACTTCGCCACCCCGGCGCAGACCATCGAAACCACCCAGATGGCTGGGCTCACCCGCATGCTGGTCACGCCGCGCGGCAAATGGGATTTCTTCACCTACCAGACCGGCGACCAGTTCACCCTGGAGGTTCGCCCCGTCGAGGACGAGCGCCTGCGGCCCGGGCAGCAACCCCGCTACAGTGGTGAGAGGCTGACCCTGGATTTCCAGGATACGCCGATCCGGCAGCTTTTGTATGTCATCGGCGAGTTCACCGGCAAGAATGTAGTGATCAACGACTCGGTAACCGGAAACATCACCATCAAATTGCGTGATGTTCCCTGGGATCAGGCCCTCGACATCATTCTCAAGCAAAGGGATCTGGACAAGCGTGTAAGCGGCAGTGTGATTTTGATTGCGCCTCGCGCCGAATTTGCGGCCAAGGAAAAGGCCGAGCTGGAGGCCAAGCGGGAGATTGCCAGTCTCGAAGAACTGGTTACGGAGTCCATCCGCCTGAACTATCTGCGGGCGAGTGATGCGCAGGCCATCCTGCTGGGCGGCAACATCAGCGCCGTGCGCGCGGGACAACAGGTGTCCTGCAACGCTTCCGAATCGGCCTCCTTTGGCGGAACCCCCACGGGGCAAGTCCCTGGGGCGACCCCGGGAATGCCGGGCATGGGCGGCGGCACGGGGAGCGCGCGTTCAAACCGCATCCTGTCGGAACGAGGCTCGTCCACCTTCGACCAGAAGACCAACACCCTGTTCATCAACGACATCCGTTCCAGGATCGATGCGGCCCGGGAGCTTCTTGCGCAGATCGACGTACCCTCACGGCAAGTGATGATCGAGGCCCGCCTCGTGGTGGCCGACGACGGATTCCAGCGCCAGTTGGGAGCACGCCTGGGGTTCATGGGTTCCGCGGCATTGGGCGGTACCCGGGTGGGTGGCGGGACCTATGACAGCGCCTATCACACGGCGGTGGGCCAGAG
>CAZOZD010000259.1:0-799 GCA_964584195.1 uncultured Burkholderiales bacterium | reverse complement strand
AAGGGCTTCAAGCACCCGATCAATCTGGACTCGTCCGGAAATATCGTGTTCGATGAAGAAACGGGTCTTCTTTCCAGGACCACTGCGCCCAATGTGAATTTCTCGGTGCCGGGTGCCCCGGCCTTCGGGGTCAGCATATTCAACCCGGCCGCGGCCGCCTTGCTGAACCTCGAACTCCAGGCATTGGAGGCGGATAACCGCGGTAAGATCATCTCCAACCCACGAGTGGTAACCTCGAATCAAACTCCGGCAGCCATTCTTCAGGGCGAAGAGATCCCATATCAGACCCGTGATGCTCAAGGGGGTACGAATACCAATTTCCGCAATGCAGTACTCTGTCTGCTGGTAGACCCGCAAATCCTGAACAACGAGGAGGTCATCCTCGATGTAGAGGTGCGCAACGATGAGCGTGGGCAAATGACGGATGCCGGCCCGGTGATTCGTAACAACCGTATTCGCACTGCGATCAAAGTCCGCTCCGGTGAAACTGCGGTATTGGGTGGAATCTTCAAGCAGGTCACCCGCAGTGACACCAACAAGGTGCCGCTACTCGGAGATGTGCCCATTCTTGGTCATTTGTTCAAAACAAATGCCAAGACTGATGCTAAGCAGGAACTGCTGATATTTTTGACCCCCAGGGTGATGGGCGACACTATCGCCATGCCTAGGTGAATGACGTAATTCAGACCAAGACGAGGCCAGAAATGCCCCTGAACAATCAAAGCGCTCCTTCCATCTTCTATCCTTGCCCGATGGGCTTGTCATCAACGCGCAAGGGGTGATCAGCGGTACACCCGCA
>CAZOZD010000258.1:0-3332 GCA_964584195.1 uncultured Burkholderiales bacterium | reverse complement strand
TCGTTGTCGACGATGTAGTCGCGGAGGTCAGGAACGCGCTTTTCGTTGAGCACGCGCTGTTCGCGGTCTTCGGGGGTGAACCCCGCCCAGTCGGTGAACTTGAACAGTTGGGGCACCGCGTTCATGGGCATGAGGCAGGCGTAGTAAGTGCGGGAGCCGATTTTTCCCCGCATGGCTGGAACGTGTACGTACATGGTATTGCTCCTAAAGAGAGCTCTAAGGCCGACAGAGCGACTATCGCTCAAAGGCCGAGGCGAGCTCGGGTTTCAGTGTTGAGCTAGACGTTGTGAAACATCACAGCTCGGAGCAAATAATAATACAGTCTATGCAAATGTCAATACATCTCTATATAAAATAATTAGGAGCTGTGTAATAATCATACATACAGCTCTATTGACGAACCCGCCCGCCATGAACCCTGAAAATCAACCGCATCAATCAGGCTAGGTTCGAATCGAACCAAAGGGGTCAGCGTCGCACTGTTTTTCCCGGTTGGTACTTCATCTTTTGATCAACCGCAGATCAGTAATGAAAGGCTGGGCTACACCGATTTCGATTTCCGCGAAGGCCGGGTGGACGGGGTTGAGCAGGTAGTTGGCTTCCGCCGGGATCACCGCGCTGGGGACGGCGAGCACGGCGCTGCTTTTCAGCTTCGCCCATTTCGAACCCATGGCCTGCAACTGTTCGCGGGCGACCGGGTCGCGCCAGTCGGCGGGGAGTCGGGCCGCATCGATGCGTTCGATGGCCAGCGTGTCGGGCAGGGTGGCCGGAATCATCATGTAGTGGGCCCGCAGCGGTTCGTCCTGCGCCAGCATTTCCAGCATGGCGAGGGATTGGCTACCCGCGGTGTACACCATGGGGATGCCCTTGCGGTTCCAGCGTCCGCCATAGAGCCGGGCGCCTTCGCCGGTAAAGGCGGTGTCGGCGAAGCGCCGGGTGACCAGCCGCCAGACGGTGAGCGGCATCAGGCGAGGGACGTCAAGCGAAGACGCCGTGCTCGATGCGGCCGAGGGTATCCATCACGCTTTCCGCGCCGATGTCGGTGTCCAGCAGGGACAGGGGTGTGAGGCCGGCCAGGGCGGCGTTGGCCGATTTCAGCCAGTCGCGCGCCGCGTCCAGGTCCTCGAAGGTTTCCTCCGCGCGTTCGATGACCCGCGCCAGGCGCACCAGCTTGGCGGTTTCCTCGCTGTTGAGCCTGCCTTCCCGCTTGCGCCGGGCCAGGGTGCGGTCGGGTATGGCGAGGGCGGCGGCCAGTTCGGCCTGGGTGATGCGCATGGCCTGGGTCAGCGCGTCCACCGCCACGGAGGGGATGCCTTGGCGGATGACCGAGACCCACTGCAACGGGGTGCGCGGGCTGGACGGCAAGCCTCGCTGGCCACCCAGCATCGTTTCAAGGGAAAGGATCGCGCTCATGGTGAATTTCCTGTTTGTGCCATATGGCCTTCATTCTAGCTAATTATGGCGTTCAAGTTCTGGTGCAGTTTGCGTTGACGAGTGCTGTGCGGCCGGAAATTAGGGTTCCCCCCTTTGCTAAAGGGGGGATAGGGGGGATTTCTCCAGTGCTGGCGGGAACTGAAATCGGGTTTAAATCCCCCCTCGGTCCTCTTTTACAAAAGGGGGAAGACAACCATGACCGCCAACGCATAGGTTTCTGCGGTGTGACGGGTCATTCAAGGTGCTTTGCCTTGGCTCACGGGGGCCATGGGCATTGTTCCGCGAGCGGGATTGCGTTGATCTGTATAGGATTCGTCTTGTTCAACCTGGCTCCCCGCGACTCGACCGCCGTCATCCCCCGCCCCATGTCCGGCAAGCACTCCAGTCCCCCCATCCTCGCCGAAGGCCTGCAAAGCCTGGGCGAGGACGCCTGGATCGAGGTCATCCAGAAGATGGACGAGGTGTACAACGACCTGCTCCAGTACGAGGTGGCGCTGGAGGAGAAGAACGCCGCCCTGGAGGAATCCCAGCAGTTCGTGTTCTCGGTGCTGGCCTCCATGTCCGACATCCTGGTAGTGTGCGACCGGGAGGGGAGGATCGAGGTGGTGAACCAGGCGCTGGTGGCTTTCTCCGGCAAGCTGGAGGGCGAGTTGATCGGCATGCCCCTGTTCGACCTGTTCGCCGACGACATGGCCCGCGCCAACGCCGAGCGCATGTTCGCCAACCATGGCTTGAAGGGCCTGGCCGATTGCGAATTGCCGCTGAAGGGTGCCGATGGCTCCGCCGTGCCGGTCTCCCTCAACTGCACGCCCCGCTTCAACCACCAGGGCACCCAGGTGGGCATGGTCATTACCGGCCGGCCGGTGGGGGAACTGCGCCGCGCCTACCAGGCCCTGCGCGAAGCCCACGAGGACCTGAAGCGCACCCAGCAGCAGTTGCTGCATTCGGAGAAGATGGCTTCCTTGGGCCGCCTGGTGGCGGGCGTCGCTCACGAACTCAACAACCCGATCAGCTTCGTCCTGGGCAACGCCCACGCCCTGCATCGCTACGCCCAACGCCTGGAGCAATACCTGGCTGCCTTCCATGCCGGCCGGCCCAGGGAAGAACTGGAGGCCCTGCGCCGGGAACTGCGCATCGACCGCCTGCTGGAAGACCTGCCGCCCCTGATCGAAGGCACTGTGGAAGGAGCGGAGCGCACCCGGGACATCGTCGACAGCCTCAAGCGCTTCTCCGCCGTGGACCGCAACGAGGCCCAGCCCTTCAACCTGACCCAGGTCATCGAGCAGGCCGTGCACTGGGTTACCAAGGCGGCGACGGACAAGTTGAAGGTGGTGACCGACCTGCCCGAGGGCATCAACGTGCTGGGGTCGGCGGGCCAGATGCAGCAGGTCATGATGAACCTGGTGCAGAACGCCTGCGATGCCACGGCGGATCAACCCCAGCAGCGCCTGGAGATCAGAGCCGAAAGAGTGGGCGAGGGCGTGGCGGTGCATTTCCTGGACAACGGCCCGGGCATCCCGGCGGATAATCTGCCCCACCTGTTCGAGCCCTTCTTCACAACCAAGCCGGTGGGCAAGGGTACCGGCCTTGGGCTGGCGATCACCTATGGCATCGTCGAGCGCCACGGCGGCAGCCTGAGCGCCGGGAACGCACCGGAAGGGGGCGCGGCATTTACGCTGTGGCTCCCCCTGGCCAGGCAGTGATCGCTACTGCCAGTCGTGCACGTGGCTGTGACGGTGCTCGACGCCGCCATGGCGGTGGTGGTGGGTATGCACCAGATTGGCGGCGGTCAGGCGTTCCATGTCGGAAAGCAGGGGCTGGATGTCACCGTCGTAAATCAGGTGGTGATCCTCGCCCAGCACCAGGGCGCGGCTACCCAGTTCCGGCGCCAGGCTCAG
>CAZOZD010000257.1:0-3336 GCA_964584195.1 uncultured Burkholderiales bacterium | reverse complement strand
GAAGAACGAGAAGCCCTTGTGGATGTTGTAACTGGCGACGTTGAGCGTGGCCGCGTTCATGCCGCCGCTTCCTGCTCCTTGCCCGCGAGATGCACCACCCGTTGCGGGAATGGAATCTTGATCCCTTCGCGCTGAAAGCCCTGCCAGACTGCCCAGTAGATGTCCGACTTGAGTACTCCGGTGCCCGCCTCGGGGTCATCGATCCACAGCCGCAATTCCATGTTGATGCCGTTGTCGCCAAAACTGGTGATCAGGACGCGCGCCGGGGGCTCCGCCAGAACACGTGGATGCACTGCGGCGGCGAGCAGGACCGCGCGCACCTTGTCGAGGTCGCTGCCGTAGGCGACCTGCACCGGCATGCCGACCCGGTTCTCGCTGCTGGCCAGGGTGTGGTTGATGACCGGCGAGGTGACCAGGGTCTCGTTGGGGATGATGTATTCGGTGCCGTCGCGGCTGCGGATGACGGTGTAGCGGGTGGCGATCTCGCGCACCTCGCCGAAACGGTTGTCCACGGTCACCATGTCGCCGATGCGGATCGAATCGTCGAGCAGCAGGGTGAATCCGGACACATAGTTGCTGGCGATCTTTTGCAAACCAAAGCCCAGGCCGACGCCGAGGGCGCCGCCGAATACCGACAGCACCGTGATGTCGATGCCGACGATGGGCAACACCACCAGCACGGCGACGACGATGAGCGCGGTCTGGGCGATCTTGGCGAGCACCACCCGGGTGTTGGGCTTGAAGCCCTCGGCGCGCATCAGGCGCTGCTCGATCAGGCGGCCCACCGACAGGGCGGCGACCAGGCCGACGGCGATGGACATGAGACCGATCAGGGCGCTGTAGAGCGAGATGCGGGTCTTGCCGAGGGTGAAGCCGATGGCGTCGAGCGCGTCGGCCAGCGGCGCGAGGTAGCCGGTGATGTGCAGGGCCAGCGCGCCCCACACCAGCCAGGACACCGCCCGTTCGATGCTGCGCAGCCCCGGTCCGGGCTTGAACACGCTGCGCAGGAAGAAGAAGGTGAACTGGATGAGGAACATCGACAGCAGCAGCGGTTGCGCCAGGTTGAGCAGATGGATGTCATGCCACTGCGCCAGCACCGGCCGCATGGCCAGCACCAGGAGTTCGGCCAGGAAGGGCACCAGAAAACGCTGCCATTCCTCGGCGTGCCAGGTGGCGCGCGCCTCCGGGCTGAGACGGTTGACCAGATGCCGCGCCGCCAGCCAGGCGAGCCCCAGCGCGACGAGCAAGGCCAGCGCCTGGCTCATCAGCGCGAAGTCGGTGGATTCGTGGATCAGGCGTTGCAGCAGATTGGGGTTGGATTCGAGGTTCATGGCGTGACCTTGAGCAATTGCGAATGGGCGCGGTGGCGTCGCCAGTTGGCGGCATAGGCCTCGATCAGCAGCGGGGCGCCGCGAATCAGCAACAGGTTTTCGCTGTTGCGGAACTGCGCCGCGTGGGTGAAGTTGAACGAACCGGTGATCAGTACCGCATCCTTCTCGCCGGCGTCGAGGATCATCACCTTGTCATGCGCGGCGGCGTGCTGGCCATCCAGATAGACCGTGACTCCGCCCCGGACGAGATCGTCGACGCGGCTGGTGGCGATGCGCTGGCGCTGCTCGGGATCGGCCAGCACCTGTACCTGTACCCCGCGCCGGCGGGCGGCGATGAGGGCATCGGCGATAGCGCGGTGGGTGAAGCTGTAGGCCTGCACCAGGATCTGGCGGCGGGCCGATTCGATGGCGCGCACGATGAGGCCGGCGGCATCGTCGCCGGGCGTGAACGCCACCGTCACCTCTCCTTCCAGGGTGAGACGCAAGGGCTCCGCCAGCGCGGACCCCGCCAGCAGCAGGAGCAGCAGGACCCGGACGAGCCGTTTCATTCCCCGGCGCGTTCCAGTACCGCCGCGAAAAATCCGTCGGTGGCCTGCCGATCGGGGCTCAGATGCATGTATTCACCGCATTCAAGGCCGATCCCCTGCGCGGCCAGGACGGACTGGGCCGGGATGCGGACGAATCCGGGCTGGCGTGTGAGCAGGGCCTCCACACGGGTCTCGTTCTCTTCCTCCAGCAGGCTGCATGTGGCATACACCAGCCGTCCGCCCGGCTTCACCAGACGCGCTGCGGCCGCGAGAATGGCATCCTGGCGGGCGACGAGCTCGGCGAGCGACTCGGGGGTTTGTCGCCATTTCAGGTCGGGATTGCGGCGCAGCGTGCCCAGCCCGGAACAGGGCGCATCCACCAGCACCCGGTCGAACTTGCCGGCCAGGCGCTTGACGCGGGGATCCGTTTCACTGTCGATGCGTTGCGGATGGACGTTGGACAGGCCGGAGCGGGCCAGGCGCGGCTTCAGGTTGGCCAGCCGGCGTTCGGATATGTCGAATGCATACAGACGGCCGCGGTTGTGCATCATTGCCCCCAGGGCCAGGGTCTTGCCGCCCGCACCGGCGCAGAAATCGCACACCATCTCGCCACGGCTGGCGCCGGTGAGCAGGGCCAGCAATTGGCTGCCCTCGTCCTGCACCTCGATCACCCCCTCCAGGAACAGGGGATGCCGGTTGAGCGCTGGCTTGCCCGCGAGGCGCAGGCCCCAGGGCGAATACGGCGTCGGTGTGGCCACAAGGCCCTCGGCCGTGAGGTTGGCCCGTACCGCATCGCGCGACATGCGCGCCACGTTCACCCGCACATCGAGCGGCGCCGGCCGGTTGAGTGCCTCGGCCAGCGCGGCCAGACCGGCGCCGAAACGGGGGGCCATGCGCGCATGCAGCCAGTCGGGCAGGTCGAGCCGGACCGGCTCGGGCAAGGTCATGAGGTCCACCGCCTTCACCCCCTTCAGCCATTCCAGCTCGTCGCTCCTGGCGATCGGCGTGAATTCGCGCAGGTTGTGGCCGCCGAAGCGCAACAGCCAGGCCAGGATCAGGCGACGCGGCTCGCGTCCACCGGCAAGATGTTCCAGGGTGCGCAGGCGGCGCAACACGGCATAGGCGGTATCGGCGATGAACGCGCGATCCTGGCGGCCGAGCTGACGATTGTCGCGAAAATACGCCGCCAGCACGGCATCGGCCGGCTGCTCGAATGCAAGCAGGCGATGCAGTACGAATGCAGTTTCGGAGATCAGGGGGGGATGCAGGGGCACGGGCGGCAATCGTTCGCGACGGGCCGCCAATCCTACCTTAAAACGAAACGGGGGAACGCCGTCCGTCTAGAGACAACACGAGGATTATTTGGGCGCACAAAATGAATCGGGCCGGGTAAACCCGGCCCGATTCAGCGCATTACCGACCCGATCAGACGATCAGCGGCACGATCAGCAGCGCGACGATGTTGATGATCTTGATCA
>CAZOZD010000256.1:0-3362 GCA_964584195.1 uncultured Burkholderiales bacterium | reverse complement strand
ACCGGTAGGTCAGTGTACGGAATATGCGTCAGTCATTATTGACAGCTTGAGTGTCGTTATATACAGTGAATTTCATCACCTTCACTGGCGCTGACGACCATGACCGAACCCGAACGCTATGGCATCGAGGATCTGTGCCGACACACGGGGCTGACCCGAAGGACGGTGCGCTACTACATCCAGGAAGGCCTCCTGCCGCGCCCGGAGGGCGAGCGACGCGGGGCGTGGTACACCGCCGAGCACCTGCGGCGTCTGCGCCTGATTCGCGAGTGGAGCGGGGCGGGGCTGTCGCTGGATGCGATCCGTGGCCTGCTGGAGCGCGGCGAGGCCGGGCTGCCCGATCTGCGTCCCGGCCGACCGGGGACGCTGGAGGTGCGCAGCCATCTCACCATCGCCGAGGGCGTCGAACTCGTGGTCAGCCCCGAGCGCGTCCGCCTGAGTCCGGGGCAGCTGCGCCAACTGCTGCGTCAGGTCACGGACATCTACCAACAACTACATGCGGAGGACAACGATGAACACATCTGAACTGGCCATGTTGCACACCCTCGACGGTGAGCCGATGCCGCTGACCGCGGTCCAGGCCCGAGGCACCCTGGCGGGTGTGCTGTTCGAACTCGAGGTTGAGCAGCATTACCGCAACCCGCACGCCAGCAACATCGAGGCCGTCTACACCTTTCCGCTTGCGCCTGGTGCGGTGCTGCTCGGCGTGACCTTCGAGATCAACGGCAAGTCGCTGACCGGCCAGGCCGTGCCCAGGCAGGAGGCCGAGGCACAGTACGAGGCCGCGATCGAGTCAGGCGACAGCGCCCTGTTGCTGGAACAGTCCGGCGACGGTCTGTACACCGTGAACCTGGGCAACCTCATGGCCGGCGAGGCCGCCGTGGTGCGCTTCCGTTACGCCGAGCTGCTGCCTTGGGCGCAGGGTCAGCTGCGTCTGACCGTGCCGACTACCATCGCGCCCCGCTATGGCGAGGCCGAGGCCGCCGGCCTGCTGCCGCATCAGGTGCCGGAGACCGATCTGGGGGTGAGCTACCCCTTCCAGCTCGAGCTGGCCCTGCCGGGTGACCTCGATCCCGAGGCGGTGCAGTGTCCGACCCATCCCGTGGCGCTTAGGCGTACGGAATCCGGTCTGAGCCTGAGCCTCAGCGGCGCCCTGGACCGGGATTTCGTGCTTACGGTGGCCGGACAGGGGGATTCAGTGGTGCATGTCGCCGAGGATGGTGACGCCCTGGTGGCCCTGGCCAGCTTTTGCCCGCGCCTGCCGGAACGGCTCAAGGACGGGCCGCTGTCGCTGCGGCTGGTGCTCGACTGTTCCGGCTCCATGGCCGGTGACAGCATCGCCGCGGCCCGGCGTGGCGCGCTCAAGGTGCTGGAATCCCTGAAGGATGAGGACAGCTTCGCGATCACCCGTTTCGGCAGCGCCTTCAGTCATTATCGCGAGGCCCTGGTGCCCGCCGACGTGGCCCAGCGTCTGCGCGCCAGTCAGTGGCTGGCGGGGCTGGAGGCGGACATGGGCGGCACCGAGATGGCCCGCGCACTGGCCGCGGCAGCGGGACTCGAGGGCGGACAAGCAGGAGGCTGTGTCCTGCTGATCACCGACGGCGAAATTTGGGACGTCGACGGGCTGATCGAGTCGGCGCGTCCGGGTGGTCTGCGTTACTTCGTGGTTGGGGTGGGGGCGAGTCCCTCGCATGCCACCCTGCGCCGCCTGGCCGAGGCCACGGCTGGCAGCTACGAGGCCGTCACCCCGGGTGAAGATATCGAGGCCGCCGTGGTGCGCCAGTTCCGGCGCATGCGCCTGCCGCGTGCCCAGGGTCTGGAACTGCTCTGGCCCGACCTGCCCGTGTGGTCCACCGCGTTGCCGAAGGTGGCGTTCCGGGGCGACACACTCCGGGTCTTCGCCGGCCTCGAAGCCCGGCCGACCCAGCCGGTCGGGCTGGTCTACCTTCTGGAGGACGGCACCTGCGTGCGCGACTGGGTCGAGGCCCGTCCCTGGCCCGGGCAGCCGGATACCCTGGCCCGGCTCAGCGCGGCCATGCGCCTGCGCGAGGCCGCACAGGAATCGCACACGTCCCGCAACGAACAGGCGCTGGCAGACCTGGCAGTGCGTTACAACCTGGTTTCGGCCTATACCCATTACGTGGTCGTCGATGTCCGCGCCGCTTCGGAGAAGGCCGATGACCTGCCCCAACTGGCGCGGGTGCGTCAGATGCTCGCCGCCGGCTGGGGGGGCTACGGGCAGGCGGATGCCCCCGCTGTCCTGCGCAGTCGCCGCGTGCAGGCCCCCGCAGGGATGAACTCCATCGCATCGCCCTGCGTGAAGGCAGAACCCATATTGATCACGGCACCGGAATTCATCGAGGCCCTGGACCGGCGCATCTCCAGCCGCCTGCGCGGACGGGTGCCCACCCGCATCTCGGTCCTGGAAAAACTCGGGCTGGATCCGGAAATTTGCCGAGGCCTGACGCAGTGGGTGGCAGAGGGGGGCAATGAGTCTGAGGTCGTCCTCGCCTTCCTGGCAGCACTGGATTCGGCCGGCTGGCTCATCACCTTCGGTCCGCGCAGCCGCAGCCGCCTCGACACCGCGCTCGCCGACCGCCCCGTGCCGCCTGCCTGGCTGGCGCGTGCGTTGGATCTGCTGGGTGGCAGTGCCTTCGAGCAGCAGATGCAGGCGTCCTGTGCGCCTGGCCTGGGGGCGCTGGAAATTCCGGCCTTCCTGCGGCGCACGGAGGCCTGAACCCGAGAGGCTCATCCTGTGAGCCTTTGTTCTGGCAGGATACTGGGCAAACAGGGGAGGGAACATGGCCATCGCGCTGGAATTCATCGACTTCATCGTGCCGATCCGCCGAGCGCGTCAGCCAAACCGGGTCAAGGGTGAAGGCGGGGGATCAGGCGTGAAGGTCGTCCATGTCGCAGCCCAGTGCATCGGCCAGGCGCGCCAGAAGGTCAGCAGAGGGTGTCGCCTTGCCGTGTTCGATCATGGAGATCATCTGGCGCGTGCATCCGGCCTGGTCGGCCAGGGCCTGCAAGGTCAGGCCTCGATGTTCGCGCCACAGTCTGAGGGGCGCATCACCCGCCAGTCGGCGCTCTACAAATTGGAGCGGGAGCGATTCTTCTTCGCGCGCCGCCTTCGCATCGGCAATGTCCTGCAAGTCTTCCAGTCTGGCGAGAATGGCTGTCCATTCCTCCATTGGCACCACGGCGAAGGCCGGCACCCCGTTCAGTTCGATGATTTGCGCACTCATTTGTACACGTCTCCTCTCGAGGCCACCTTGATCACAAGCAACAGCATCTCTCCGTTGCGCAACTCGTGCCCCGCCCGCAATTCTTTTGGACACGAATTTGGGGTAAATAGTCGTGTT
>CAZOZD010000255.1:0-3401 GCA_964584195.1 uncultured Burkholderiales bacterium | reverse complement strand
CGCGCGGGATTCGCGCACCACCTGGCGGATGTCAACCCGAGCCGCCAGCCAGCCTAGGGCGAAAAAGACGGGCAGCACCAGTAGATGCCAGGTTTCGATTTCCATTCTGTGGGGAGCTTGGGCTGGACAGCGCGTTGGCAAGTGAGCGGTTCAGCGCCGATTGTACCTGCCCACCGGGCGGGATACACGCCCGGACGCCCCTGACCCGGCCCGCGGCCCGGCCGGATGTTGCGTGGAAAGTCAGGTGTGCCCGGTACCGCCGCGGGGATCACGCCGGCGGCGGGTCGGGTCGGACGCATCGCCCCGGTCCGCCACGCCGTGCCGGCGGAACAGCTCGATCAGTTCGTCGGCGATCAGGCCGAGTTCCTCGCGCTGCCGCCACAGACCGCTCAAGATTCGAGGCGCATGTGGCGGCGACGGTTCCAGTCCGTTTTCCGGAGTCTTTTCGACCAGCATCATGCCCTGCCCGTCACCCATGTTCATGCCATATGTTGTCTATAGCACAGGATCGACGCGCCCCCCTGAATTCCGTGCCTGCTCGGCCACGGCTTGAAAATCCGCCAGCCGAGCGCACAATAGGGGCAATCCCATCGTGCATCGCCCCATGTCCGGACACCCCCAACACGAAACCCTGCTCGACGAGCGCCAGCGGCTCGCACCGCCACCGCCCCTGTTCCGGGTGCTGCTGCTCAACGACGACTTCACGCCGATGGACTTTGTCGTCGAGGTGTTGCGCCGTTTTTTCGGCATGGACATGGAACGCGCCACCGTGGTGATGCTCAAGGTACATAACGAGGGCGCCGGCGTGGCCGGGGTCTATCCCCGCGATATCGCGGAAACGAAGGTCGCACAGGTGGTAGAGTATGCTCGTGATCACCAGCACCCGCTGCAATGCGTGATGGAGGAAAACCGATGATTGCCCAGGAACTGGAAGTCAGCCTGCACATGGCCTTCATGCAGGCGCGCCAGAAGCGCCATGAATTCATCACGGTCGAGCATCTGCTCCTGGCCATGCTCGACAACCCCTCGGCGGCCGAAGTGCTGCGCGCCTGCGCCGCCAACCTCGACACACTGCGCCAGCAGCTCTCCGAATTCATCGAGCACCACACCCCCAGGGTAGCGGGCGAGGCGGAGGTGGATACCCAGCCCACACTGGGCTTCCAGCGTGTGATTCAGCGCGCCATCCTGCATGTGCAATCGTCGGGCAAGAAGGAAGTGACCGGCGCCAACGTGCTGGTGGCGCTGTTCGGCGAGAAGGATTCGCATGCCCTGCATTACCTCGGCCAGCAGGGCATCAGCCGGCTCGACGTGGTCAACTACATCTCGCATGGCATCGCCAAGGCACCCCAGGGTGAATCGGCCACCACCGGCCCGGGGCGCGGCGGCAAGGAAGACGGCGAGAACGAAAACGCCCAGTCCGCCTCGCCGCTCGAATCATTCACCGTCAACCTCAATGCCCAGGTGCTGTCCGGCCAGATCGACCCCCTGATCGGCCGCGACCGGGAAGTGGAACGGGTCATCCAGACCCTGTGCAGGCGGCGCAAGAACAACCCGCTGCTGGTCGGCGAGGCCGGCGTGGGCAAGACCGCCATCGCCGAAGGACTGGCGCACCGGGTGGTGGCCGGCGAGGTGCCCGACATCCTCGAGGGCGCGACCATCCACGCACTCGACATGGGCGCCCTGCTTGCGGGCACCAAATATCGCGGCGATTTCGAACAGCGCCTGAAGGCCGTGCTCAAGGAACTGTCGGCCAATCCCAGGGCCATCCTGTTCATCGACGAGATCCACACCCTGATCGGTGCCGGTGCGGCATCGGGCGGCACCCTGGATGCATCCAACCTGCTCAAGCCGGCCCTGTCCGCCGGCCGCCTGCGCTGCATCGGCGCCACCACCTACAACGAGTTCCGTGGCATCTTCGAGAAGGACCACGCGCTCTCCCGCCGCTTCCAGAAAATCGACGTGGTGGAACCCAGCATCGAGGAGACCGTGCAGATCCTGCGCGGCCTCAAGTCGCGCTTCGAAAGCCATCACGGCGTCAAGTACACCCAGTCTGCGCTATCCACCGCGGCCGAACTCTCTGCACGCTACATCAACGACCGCCACCTGCCCGACAAGGCCATCGATGTCATCGACGAAGCCGGCGCGGCACAACGCATCCAGCCCAAGTCGAAACAGAAGAAGGTGATCGGCAACAAGGAGATCGAGGACATCGTCGCCAAGATCGCCCGCATCCCGGCCAAGAACGTCGCCAGCGACGAACGCAACGCACTGCGCAATCTGGAACGCGACCTCAAGGCGGTGGTGTTCGGCCAGGACCCCGCCATCCATGCCCTGGCCAATGCCATCAAGATGTCACGCTCGGGCCTGGGCAATCCGCACAAGCCGATCGGCGCATTCCTGTTTTCCGGCCCCACCGGGGTCGGCAAGACCGAAGTGGCGCGCCAGCTCGCCTACATCCTCGGCGTCGAGCTGATCCGCTTCGACATGTCCGAATACATGGAACGCCATGCCGTGTCGCGCCTGATCGGCGCCCCGCCCGGCTATGTCGGCTTCGAACAGGGCGGCCTGCTCACCGAGGCGATCACCAAGAACCCTTATGCGGTATTGCTCCTGGATGAAATCGAAAAGGCCCATCCGGACATTTTCAACATCCTGCTGCAGGTCATGGACCACGGCACGCTCACCGACAACAACGGCCGGCGCGCCGACTTCCGCAACGTCATCCTGATCATGACCACCAATGCCGGCGCGGATGCACTTACCCGCACCGGCATCGGCTTCACCCTGGCGGAGAAAAAGGGCGACGAGATGGCCGAGATCAAGCGCCTGTTCACGCCCGAATTCCGCAACCGCCTCGACGCCATGATCGGCTTTTCAGCCCTCGACCAGGACATCATCCTGCGCGTGGTGGACAAGTTCCTCATGCAGCTGGAAGACCAGTTGCAGGGAAAAAAGGTGGAAGCACATTTCAGCGACACGCTGCGCCAGCACCTGGCCAAAACCGGATTCGACCCGCTCATGGGCGCACGGCCCATGGCCCGCCTGATCCAGGACAGCATCCGCAAGGCCCTGGCCGACGAGCTGCTGTTCGGCCGTTTGGCCAATGGCGGCGAGGTGACGGTGGACGTCGACGACGACGGCGAGATCCGTCTGCGCTTCAGCGAGGCCCTTGAGCCAGCCTGAACCGCCCGCCCGCCCCAAAGGGGCCTCGAATCACCCAGGATCCGCCCCGGGCCGGGTCCGAGCCAGAAGCCCTGCAAAATCCATGACCTGGACACCGGCGTTCGCCGGTGTGACGGGTTTTTCGAGGTTCCCTGGCTAAAGACTGATGAACCGACAGGCAAGATCGCTCAGCATCAGCTGAGCGATCAACTCCGCCTTGTCCTTGTTCTTGACCCCCC
>CAZOZD010000254.1:0-3414 GCA_964584195.1 uncultured Burkholderiales bacterium | reverse complement strand
GATGTCCGTGGCGCGATCGAATCCGGATCGACGCGACAGGAACTCCGCAAACTCGGCTATGCCCTCGCCGTCGCGCTGCCGGCCATCGGCTTCGGCCTGTATCTCACCCTGAACGTGCCCATCTCACCCTCTGCCAAGGCTTCGCCTCATCCTGCCACCACGGGCGAGGTCGCCGGCCACGACATCCTGAAGATGATCCAGCAGGTCGAGGAACGCACCCGCGAGGATCCCAAGGATGGCGCCGCCTGGGCACTGCTGGGCCGCACCTACGCCTCAGTGCAGCACTGGCCGGAGGCCCTGCATGCCTATGAGAAGGCCTACGCCCTGAGACCGGATGTGCCGATGGTCATGACCGGCTACGCCGAAGCCCTGGCGATCAAGAACGGCCGCGTACTGGAAGGCAAAGCCCTGCAACTCGTGCAGGCCGCACTGGAAAAGGACCCCAACGACACCAAGGGGCTCGAACTGGCCGGGCTTGCCGCTTTCCAGGATCAGGGCTATGCCAAGGCGGCCTTCTATTTCAAGCGCCTGCTCAAGCTGCTGCCGCCCGAATCACCCTACGCCCAGGATGTGCACGAGGCCTACCGGGAAGCCAACCGGCTCGCCAACGCCGGCCGCACCGGCCTGGACAACCTGAGCGATCCGGGGCCGGCCAAGGCCGATTCGAACGCCCGCATTCGTGGTGTGGTCGACATCCAGCCGGACCTCAAGGCCAAGTTCGGCGAGCAGGACACCCTGTTCCTGTTCGCCCGCGGCAAGGACAGCGGCACCCCCGTGGCCGCGCTGCGCACCAACGGCCACAAACTGCCGCTCGAATTCGAGCTGAACGACAGCATGGCGAGAAATGCGGAACAACGCCTGTCCAAGTTCAAGGAAGTCAACCTCACGGTACGGGTTTCACGCAGCGGCGAAATCGCCGCCAAGCCCGGCGACCTGGAAGGCACGCTTAGCAACGTCAAGATCGGCAGCCAGGACGTGCGGCTAGTGATCGACCGTGTGGTTCGCTGAGGGCGCCCGCCGGGCAGCGGTCTCAGGCGATGCGGTAGTCAAGCTTGAATTCCGCCCCGGCAGCGCGCGCCAGCCGGTCGCACAGCCAGGGCAGCGCATCGCGCAGGCGCTCGGGCAAGGTCCAGGGTGGATTGAACAGGACCAGCCCGCTGCCATGCATCCCGAGCCCATCCGGGCTTGGTGCACGCACGTCTAGACGGACGTGCAGCCAGTCGCACCCGTCCGCCAGACGCAGCAGGCGCTCCGGGAGCTGGCGGGCTTCGGACCGGGCCAGCCCCGGATACCACACGCAGACCATGCCGGTGGCGAAGCGGCGACGCGCCTCGCGCACCGCGTCCACCACCCGGCCATAATCGGTCTTCACCTCGTAGGGCGGATCGATCAGGGTCAGACCCCGGCGTGAAACGGGGGGCAGCAGAGCCTTGATCCCGGCGAAGCCGTCCCCGGCATGTACACGCGTGGCGACATCACCCGAGGCCAGGTTGTGACGCAACAAAACCTCGTCGCTGGGATGCAGTTCAAAGAGTTCGAGGCGATCCCCGGCACGCATGCCGCGCCGTGCCAGCCAGGGTGAACCGGGATAGAAGCGCAGGCGGCCATCCGGATTGATTTCGCGGACCGCCGCCTCGTAGCCGGCCAGCATCTCCGGCAGGTCATCGCGCCCCCACAGGCGACCGATGCCGTCGGCATGTTCGGCGAGTTTCCCGGCATGCGCAGACTCCAGGTCATACAGGCCAGCGCCGGCATGCGTGTCGAGCACCGTGAAAGGCTTGTCCTTGCGCGCCAGGTAGGCCACCAGTTCGACCAGCACCGCATGCTTGAGCACGTCGGCATGATTGCCGGCGTGATAGGCGTGACGATAGCTAAGCACAGTGCCGCCCGCCTCCGGGTCAATGGCCGGCGTGGGCGACCGGCGGCAGGCGCGACATGTAATCGCTCACCGCAGCGATGTCGGCCGGAGTGTATTTCCTGAGCAGCCGCGCCATCTCGGGATTGCTGTTGCGGCGGGCGTGGTTGCGGCTCTCCAGGGTCTGGGCATGCAGATAGGGATAGTGCTGCCCCGCCACCGCCGGATAGAGACGATCCGCGACACCCTCGCCGCGTGCGCCGTGGCAACTGGCGCAATCTCGGGCATAGAGTCGCTGGCCACGCTTGAGTGCCTTGCCACTGCCCTTGGCGTTATCGCGCGGCGCGGGCAACTGGGCCAGATAACCGGCAATGTCGCCGATCTCCTCCAGACTGACCACCTCGGGATCGACGAACGGTTGCATCCTCGGGTTGTCGCGCCGGCCGGCGCGGATGTCGATGAGTTGCTTGATCAATACGTTGCGATGCTGGCCCGCCAGTTGCGGATAGCCATCCTCGGCGCGGCCGGCGCCATCGGCTCCATGACAGCCGCGGCAGATGCGGTAGGCATCCTTGCCGCGCGCCAGGTCCACCGGCCGGTGGACCAGCTCGGTTACGTCGATGTTGGGCGCGTTCCACACATAGCCGCGGGTTTCGATACCGGGCGCACTGCCTTGCGCCAATACGGCGATGGGCAACACAGCACCGGCAATCCCGGCCAGGATACGATGGATCATGGATTCCCCCTTCATTTCAGGCTGGACATGTATTCGATCACCGCGAGCTTTTCTTCCTCGGTCAGGCGCTGGGCGATGGTGCGCATGACCCGAACGCCGTTGGCGCGCTCGCCGCTGGCATACAGGCGCATTTGTTCGAGCGCGTATTCGGCATGCTGGCCGGCGACCCGGGCGAACTTGTCCGCGCCCTCGCCATTCGCCTCGTGACAGCCCTCGCACGCCGGTACGCCGCTATCCGAATTGCCCTGCATGTAGATGCGCTTGCCGAGCGCGAGACGCTCCGGATGGTTCACGACACCCGGCGCAGGCTTCTGTTTTGCATAAAAACTGGCCAAATCTTCCAGCTCCGCGTCGGAAAGCCCGGCCAGCATCGGCGCCATGATGTCATTCTTGCGCCGACCGTCGCGGTAGTCCTTCATCTCCCGCAATAGATACACCGCCTGCTGCCCGGCCAGCTTGGGGAAGTTCGCCACCACGCTGTTGCCATCCTCGCCATGACAGGCCGCACAACGCTCGCTGGCCAGCTGGGCTGCCGGCGCCGCATTGCACACCGACGCACTCAAAACCAGCCCCCCCAGCAACAACCCGGCCACACCGATCGAATTCAGAATACGCATGTTCCCCCTTCCTATCGGGCAAACGAGGCCGAAGCCCCCGTCCCGGCATCCCAATTGCGGAATGGCCTACGTCTGAAGGCCAGACTCGAATCATACACATTCACGCACCAGGAAAGTGCATCCGGATGCGCTCCCGGAATCCGCTCATGCCGCACCGCACGCGACTTCCCCCGGCATCGCCCGGATCAAGGATAATCGTCCCCCCT
>CAZOZD010000253.1:1215-3457 GCA_964584195.1 uncultured Burkholderiales bacterium | reverse complement strand
AATTACGCGGGCGCGAATATCTCCAACCTCGACGTCACGCTCCGGACCCTTCAAGCCGTCGCGCCGCAGGCCAGGATCATCATCGTCATGCGTCCCAGCGAAGCCCCCCATATCGGCAAGCTGCTGGAATTATTCCCGGCGCACGCCGTGCTGACCGACCCCGTCGGCGCGGCGCAGATGCGCGCGGCGTTGCAGGGCCCGGCTTGAGCACACCTCTTTCTGAAACGGACCACCATGAACATCGAGATCGAACACAAGCCCAGCCCGGCCCGCCTGCGTGAACTCGGCGTCGAGGGCTGGCCGACCTGGGGCACGGGCGTTGCCTGCTTCCCCTGGACCTACGACGAGCGGGAAACCTGCTATGTGCTGGAAGGCGAAGTGGTCGTCACCCCGGACGGCGGCGCGCCGGTCACCGTGAAGGCGGGCGATCTGGCCGTTTTTCCGGCCGGGATGTCATGCACCTGGGATGTGCGGGCGCCGATCCGCAAGCATTACCGGTTCGGTTGAATTGCCTCCGTCCCCCGCTTGCGGGCGAGGGAAGCGGGACGACCGCTTTCCGGGTCGATCAAGCATCGGTAAGCTGCATGATTCTTTGAAGTGATCCCTGCCCCATGCACTCCTCTCCGACTTTCTCCGACCCCGACCACCCCATCCGCGACCTGCTCGACTACCTCGACGCCAGCCCGACGCCCTGGCATGCGGTGGCGAGCGCGGAAACGCGCCTGCGCGCGGCCGGCTTTGCGCGTCTGGAAGAGACGGCGCGCTGGCGGCTGGCGGCCGGTGGGCGCTATTACGTCACCCGTGGCGAGTCGTCGCTGATCGCATTCGTGGTCGGCCACGGCGCTCTGGCCGAGGCCGGCTTCCGCATCGTCGGCGCCCACACCGACTCGCCCGGCCTGCGCCTGAAGCCACGTCCGGGGCTGAACGGCGACGGCCTGTGGCGACTGGCGGTGGAGGTGTATGGCGGGCCGATCCTGGCCAGCTTCGCCGACCGCGACCTGAGCCTGGCCGGGCGCGTCATGGTGCGCGGCGCCGACGGCCCGGTGGCACGCCTGGTGCGCTTCGAGCAAGCGCTGCTGCGCCTGCCCAATCTGGCCATCCACATGAACCGGGAGGTGAACGAGCAAGGCCTGAAGTTCAACCGCCAGACCGAACTGCCGCTACTGCTTGGAATCACCACGGACGACAAGGACGCCGAGCGGCACCTGCGCGAGTTGCTGGCGGCCGCTGCCCGGGTCGAAGCCGGGGACATCCTGGGCTGGGACCTGGCGGCCTACGACGTGCAGAAGGCAACGCTCTGGGGTGCAGCGAACGAGTTCATCGCCTCCGGCCGGATCGACAACCTGGCCTCCTGCCACGCCGCCCTGCAGGCCCTGGGCGCCACCGAATCGCCCACCGCCACCTGCATCACGGCCCTGTTCGACCACGAGGAAGTGGGCAGTGAAAGCCCCGCCGGTGCCGGCGGTAGCTTCGCCGCCGACGTGCTCGACCGCCTGTGCCTTGCCGCCGGTCTGGATGGCGAGGACCGCCACCGCGCCCTGGCGGCCAGTTTTTTCGTCAGCGCCGACGCGGCCCACGCCTATCAGCCCAATTTCCCCAACGCCTACGAGCCGGGCCACAAGGTGATGGTGAATGGCGGCCCGGTGATCAAGACCCATGTGGGCCAGCGCTACACCACCCACGCCGGCACGGCGGCGCGCTTCATGGCCCTGTGCGAACGGGCCGGCGTACCCTGCCAGCAGTACGCGCACCGCGCCGACCTCGCCTGCGGCAGCACCATCGGCCCCATCCTGGCCGCGCAGCTCGGCATCCCCGGTGTGGATGTCGGCGCGGCCATGTGGGCCATGCACAGCGTGCGGGAAAGCGCCGGCGCCCGCGACCCGGCCTACATGGCCGCTGCCCTTGGCGCGCTGTTCGGCCCGTGAATCCGTTTCCCGAGCCGGGGGCATCCCGCTCTAAACCTTGCAACCTGGAACAGGAAGCCGGCCACCACGCCCCCCTACGTCAGGTTTCCCGGTCATGCGGGTGTTCTGGTTCGACCTGGTTGCGATGAACCGCCAATCCTCATCCACAAAAAATACAGGGGGACGACGAAGTTTGAGTGGTGGATGTCGTGCAGACTGCCTGCATAGGCAGACGAGGGGGGCACCCAACCCGAGACACCAGGACTGGCTTGACCAGACGTCAAAAAAACGCGACAAATCAATAGATTGAATCATAATCCTGGCGGAAAGGGTGGGAT
>CAZOZD010000253.1:0-1205 GCA_964584195.1 uncultured Burkholderiales bacterium | reverse complement strand
CCGCAACGCCATAAACAGATGAATGGTATACAGAAACGAAAAACGCGCCGTAAGGCGCGTATTTACTTGGATGTTGGCGGAAAGGGTGGGATTCGAACCCACGGTACGGATGAACCGTACACCGGATTTCGAGTCCGGCGCTTTCGACCACTCAGCCACCTTTCCGTGCCCATCCGGGCATTGCGCGCGAATGGGAGCGCCGGATTCTACAGGTATCATCGTTTTTTTACGAGGACTTGCGGTAATTTTCATGTCACCTGGCACACGCACTTCCTGGACTTCGCTCTTGCTGGCCATCGCCGCGATGGTGCTGACGGCATGCCAACCGGCGCCTGAGCTGGCTTCGCCATTCGAAGGCGGTGAACTGGTGGTGGCCATGCGCAACAGTCCGACCACCTATTACATCGACGCCAACGGCGAGCCGGCAGGGTTCGAGTTCGATCTGGCGCAACGCTTCGCCGAGGCCCATGGCTGGCGCCTGACGGTGAAGACCGCCGCGAATCTGGAAGCGCTGTTCGATCTGGTGCGGCAAGGCCAGGCGCATCTGGCCGCGGCGGGACTGACGGTGACCGAGGCGCGCCGTGACCGGGTCAGTTTCGGCCCCGCCTATGCCCGCGAGCGCGAGGTGGTCGTATGCGGCTCACGCCTGCGGATGCCCCGCTCACCAGCCGATCTGGCGACATTGCGCCTGGAGGTGGTGGCCGACAGCAGCCACGCCGAACATCTGCGCGACCTGCGCGAGTCATACCCCGACCTCAACTGGATCGAGATCGGCGAACCTTCAACCGAAGCCCTGCTGGAGCGGGTTGCCAGTGGCCTGGCGGATTGTGCCGTGGCTGACCGGAGCAGCTTCGAGGTGGCCTGGAATTACCTGCCCAACCTGACGATCGCCTTCGAGCTTGGAATCGAACGCGAGATCGCCTGGGCGATGCCGCCCGCGACCGATCCCCGCCTGAATGAGGCGGTGCGCGCATTCTTTGCCGATGCCGGCCTGGCACCGCTGCTGCGCATGTTGCGCGAGCGTTATTTCGGCCATGTCCGGCGCCTGGCGGAAGCCGACGTGCTGGGCCTGCTGGAGCGACGGGAGCGTCTGCTGCCCCCGCTCAAGCCGTTCTTCTACCAGGCCCAGCTGGATACCGGCCTGGACTGGCGTTTCCTGGCCGCCCTGGCATATCAGGAATCGCAGTGGAATGCGGCCGCGGTGT
>CAZOZD010000252.1:0-3458 GCA_964584195.1 uncultured Burkholderiales bacterium | reverse complement strand
ATTCTTTTGCTTTGACCTACCCGCTATTTCCCCTTATTTTTCGCCCTTTCCCGGATTTATCGCAGTTTCCCCTTCTGATTTATCTCGCCCCCTCTCATGTGCGGCCTGCCGCGCCGCGTGCGCCTGCCTGTGCAGGTGCAGGTCGAGTGCGATCTTGCCGCCGCTGAGCAGGAGCAGCACCGGGGCGAGGCTGGCGCCGCCGGAGAGGATGACGACGAATGCGCCGGCAAGGATGACCAGATGCAGCACGACGATGCGCTTGTAGGGGTCGAACATGATTTCCTCGACCTCGCGGCCGCGGTCCTCGTCGCGGATGAATTGGTGGATGAATGTGGAAATGCCGTGGCTGAGGAAGAACCCGAGCAGGGCGAGGACCATTTCCGGCCGCTCGTGGATGATCCAGCCAAGGATGCCGGAGAGCTCCTGGAAGACCACGAACGGTCCGGGCCATTCGTCCGCGCCGATGTAGGCGCGGTGGTCGATCTCCAGCCCGGACAGGGCCGACAACCCGAGCAGCACCATGCCATGCCCGGCGCAGAAAAAGCCGAAATGGAACAGGAAGAACAGGCCGGGCATGAACAGGGTGCGCCAGCCACCGATGCGCGCCATGCGCACATAGGTGTATACGCCGATGACCAGGTTTTCCAGCCAGTAGGTGAGCAGCACCGTCATGGCGTCCCAGGCGAGGAACAGCACCCCGAACACGGGGATGAGGTTGGCGGTGATGAGTGCCTGGAGTGGCAGACGGTCGGCCCGGGAAAGCTCCACATCGGCGCGGGGCGATGCCGCAGCGAGGGGGGCAGGTGCGGCAGGTGCGGTCCCCGTTGCTGTGGGCTGCGTTGGCGGCGTGAGCGGTGCCGGACAATCGAGCGCGCCGCAGAACGTGGCCAGCAGTTCAGCCTCGGCCGGGGCGAGGCGGCCGTCGTGCCAGGCCGTGGCGGCGAGCGACTCAACCAGTCGACGGCGATAGGCGGCGGGTGCGGTGGCGAGTCGATCCAGGGCTGCATCGAGTGTGTCGCTGTCGATCCCGCCAAGCGGCAGCAGCACCAGGTGTTCGGAGGGCGCCAGTGCCGCGCCACGTGCAAACGCCGCCCTGGCCGTTTCCGGATCACGACTGCCGGCATGGGCGAGCAGCGCGAGGAGTCGCTCCCAGTGACGGACGAGCTCACCGGGCGTGGTGCGCAAGGGCGACGGAATACGGGGCGCGAGTGCGTCGCGCATCAGGCGCAGCAGCATGTATTCGGCCAGGCTGACGCGGCCATCGGCGCGCGCCAGGGCCTCGGCCGTGGCCAGCAGTTTGCCGCGTGCATCGGCCGGCAGCTCGCGCAGGCTGCCCAGCGCGAGTTCGATCAGGGGCAGGCGCAGTCCGGGCGGGGGTGGCGCGGGCAGGGCGGTCTCCATCGCCTGGGCGAATGCTTCACCCTCGCGCCGGGCCAGGAGTTCGATCTGTGTCCGGCGCGTGTCCTCCGTGCGCGCCAGCAGCAGCGCGAGTGCCACGGCGCGCGCGCCCTCGGGGCGGGCCACGGCGTCGCGCAGGGACTCGGGCAAGGTGGCGATCACCTCGCGCGCGCCGTCGAGCCGATCCGCCGCCGGAGCGCCGATGCTTTCCGCATAGCTCCTGGGTGTGGACGGAGGGGCGGTGTGGGCGGGTGCGAGACCAGGAACGGCACCCGCAGCCTCGGCGGTGACCGGAGCCTGCGCCACGGCCGCGCTGAGCCGCCCGCCCTCGATGCGGCGGATGCGTTCGGCAAGGGGCGGATGCGAGGCGAGCCAACCCGTGAACGGATTGAATCCGGCACGGGCCTTGCCGGTGTCGAACAGCATGTGGCTCACCTCGTCGGCGCGCGGGCTGGCGAGTGCCGCGCCTTCATCGGCGATCCTGCGCAATGCCCCGGCGATGCCGGCCGGGTTGCGGGTGAACTGCACCGCCGATGCATCGGCGAGAAATTCGCGCTGCCGCGATACCGCGGCACGGATGATGCGGCCGGCCAGCATACCGACATGGCCGGCGACCAGAAGCGCGAGTCCAAGGGCAACGATGCCGCCGCGGTTGCGGCCCGAGCCGCGGCTGCCGCCACGCAACAGGACCCGGCCAGCCGTGGCGAGCATGAACAGGCCGTGCAGCACGCCGATCAGACGCAGGTTGAGGCGCATGTCGCCGTTGAGGATGTGGCTGAACTCGTGTGCCACGACACCTTGCAGCTCGTCGCGGGATAGTTTTTCCAGGGCGCCCCGGGTCACCGCCACCACCGCCTGCTGGGGCCGGCTGCCGGCGGCGAACGCGTTGATTCCGGTTTCCTGGTCGAGCACATAGACCGGCGGCGCGGGAATGCCCGCCGCCACGGCCATCTCGTCGGCCAGGTTGATCAGGCGCCGTTCTGCCGGGTCGGTGCTGGCGCGGGGAATCAGGCGACCGCCGAGCGACTCCGCCACCGCCGCGCCGCCGCCGGCGGCGAGTTGCGCCACTTTCCAGGCCGAGCCGGCCAGGAT
Source organism: uncultured Burkholderiales bacterium (assembly GCA_964584195.1). GTDB lineage: Bacteria > Pseudomonadota > Gammaproteobacteria > Burkholderiales > Thiobacillaceae > CAZOZD01. Next base: position 968 of record CAZOZD010000252.1, on the reverse strand, counting down.
GGTGCCGCCAACGCCAAAGGCGACCAGCGAGAACAGGCCCGGTTGCCAGATCCGGGCATCTTCGCCCGCCAGTGGCAGCGCCAGGGCGAGATAGACCACCGCCACGCTGGCCGCCACGGCCAGTAAAAACCACGCCAGAAGCCAGCGACTGGCGCGGCGGGCCCGGTCCTGCTCGGCGAAGAAGTCCATCGCGCGGACGCTTCAGTCCACCCCGGGCGAGACGTGAATCGGGTTCCTGTCCCGGTTCATGTGAAGCTCACCTTGGGCGCCTGCCGCGCCGCGCTGTCCTCCACCTGCCAGGACTCGGCGGCGGTGAAGCCGAATGCGTTTGCGACGAGGCTGTCGGGAAACTGCTCGCGTTTGGTGTTGTAGGTCATCACCGCGTCGTTGTAGGCCTGGCGGGCGAATGCGACCCGGTTCTCGGTGCTGGCCAGTTCTTCCTGCAACTGCGCCATGTTCTGGTTGGCCTTGAGATCCGGATAGGCTTCGGCCAGTGCGAAGAAGCGCGTCAGCAGGCCACCCAGTGCGGCCTCCGCCCCGGCCAGCTCGGCGATGGCACCACTGGCGCCGCCACTGGCCCGGCCGGCGGCGGCCTGGGCCTGGTTGCGGGCGGCGATCACGGCTTGCAGGGTTTCACGCTCGTGCGCCATGTAGGCCTTCGCGGTCTCGACCAGATTGGGGATCAGGTCGTAGCGGCGCTGCAACTGCACGTCGATCTGGGCGAATGCGTTCCTGACCCGGTTCCTCAGGGCGACGAGGCCGTTGTAGGCGACGATGACATAGCCGATGACGGCGACCAGGGCGATCGGTGCGATCCATTCCATGTGAGTTTCTCCCGCGGTGACGACAGTCGCCCGGGGGTGGGCGACGCGGTTCATGTTAACTTGAAAAACGGGGAACGATTCCGTGCAAGATATTCCTTCCCCGCATGTTCCTTCCCCGCATGCAGAGGGTCGGGGTGGGGGTGC
>CAZOZD010000251.1:0-3464 GCA_964584195.1 uncultured Burkholderiales bacterium | reverse complement strand
CCAGCAGCGTGCCCACGCGCAGCGAACCGTCGAGATGCTCGTGCAGCACCACCTTGGGCAGGGCCGCGGCGGTGGCCGAGTGGGCGTCGTGCATCGCCGCGATGCTAGGGGAAGCGATAGTCTCTTACGACTTCAATGATCTGCAAATTGGCATCGATTGTGGTGAGCGCATCATGCGCGAGCCAGTGCGGGAACGATGGCGAATGTGGTCAGACGCTCGAAGGCTGCGGTGACCAAGCGGCCGGTGCGCGTGAGGTAGTAGCGATAGGTTTTGGCCGCACGCTTGAGCAGCCCGTGCACGCGCAGCCGGCGCAGTTGGCGCGACAGACTGGAAGGCTTGATCTCGGGCAGCAGTCGCATCAGATCACGTCGGGCCAGCCCGTGGATGTTGAACTCCGGGCGTTGCACCGCGCGAAGCAGCGTCTGGTCGATGGGGTCGAAGAAGTTCATGCCCTTGAAGGTTCGGTCGCCATCGGGCTTGGCCAGCGTCACGCGCTCGAGCAGCCGCGCGCCGCCGCTGTGATCGTCCAGGCTGGACAGGAACTCCAAGTAGCGCTGGTTGCAGCCCAGCAGGATCTCGCGCAGGTCCACGAGGCTGTAGATCGACTTCTTCAGCGGCGCGACCTCGCGCGTGGTGCGGCCGCTGCGGTGTTCCACCTTGCGGTGGTGCTTGAAGAACGAGACATCGTTGGTGGTGGTCTCGATGCGCAGGATGCGGGCGAACTTGTCGTACAGCTTGAGCGAGCAGGAGTCGAACCGGTGCTTGATGCAGGTGCCCTCGATGCGCGTACTCAGCCGCGAGCCGATTTCGGCCGCCAACTGCGGGGTGATCTTCTTGCCCAGGAAGGTCGCAACTTGTTCGGCCTTGACACACAGCACCGCCTCGCGCGCGAGTTGCTCGTACAGGTGGCGCAGGATCTGCTCGCTCTTGAACACCAGGTCGGTCGAATACTCCGCCTGCATGATGCTCCAGTGGTAGCTGTGCTCGAACACCTCCAGCACGGGGCAGCACAGCTGGGCGTAGCGGTCCAGATGCCGATGCAGCAGTTCGGGCTTGAAGGTGTCGGCCAACTCTTGCGCACGTGCGAAGTCGGCGATGCGCACGAAGGCGTTGTCGGCCGCGACGAACTCGACGCCCTCGCGCAACAGCCGCTTGGCCAGCCAGCTGTGGCCGTTGCAGTACACCTGCAGCCGAAACGGGCAGTAGGTGGGCACGCGCACGTAGATCAGACCCAGCTCGCGGTCCATCCAGTAGAAGTAGTAGTGCAGGCACTTGGTGGTGTCGGGGCGCAGGAACGTGCGTCCAGTGGCCTTGTCGTGCCAGGGCTGGTAGGTCGCACAGACTTCCATGGCAGAGATCACGTGCACCAGCCCCGGCGCATCGCCGCGCGCGGCCAGCACCTTGGCCACCACATCTTCCTTGCGGATGTGAGCCTTGGCAATGTGCTCGATCGCTGCGCCGTGCTCGGCGGCCAGCGTCTGCGCGTTGGCGCGAATGCGTTCGCGCAGCGGCAAAGCGAACTGCGGGTAGTCGAAGATCCGAATGCCGCGCGAGTTGAGAAAACTGGCTCTACTGAATTTCGAGTGGGTTACCGGGCATGAGGGTTGACCGCTGCGAAGTCGAGCTTGCCCGCGATCAGGAAGATGACGGTTCTGATCGTGTCGAAGCTTGCGAAGCCGCGGGCTCGGCGTTTGGCGGCTTGGAACAGGCCATTGAGTGCTTCAAGGAATCCGTTGGTCTGGCGGGTTTGCGCCCAGGCGACGATGCCCTCGAGGTGGCGGCGCACCATGGCGGCAACCTCTTTCATCGGCTCGACTTTGGAGCGCATGACGCAGGTGCACCAGTGCTTGAGCATGTCGCGCACGACGTTGATCTGTTTGCGCTCGAGGATCTCGCGCAACTGCTCCTTGTAGACCCAGGCCCGCGCGGTGCGGACGGTGGTCATCTTGACGATCAGGGCGTCCAGATCGGCGGCGGCCTCGGGCGCCAAGCTGGCGCGATCTTTCAGCAGCGACCAGCGCAAGCCCTTGAGGGACTTGTCACTGCGCTGCTCGATGCGCCGCATCTTGTCCACCGCCGCGTTGGCATGCCAGACGACGTGGAATTTGTCGAACGTGATTCGCGCGTTGGGCAACTCTTCGGTGCAACCCTTGATGAAGGCAGGGGACATGTCGATGCTGACGGACTCGATCTGCTCGGGTGGGCAGCCGTGCTCGACAAGTTCATCGGCGATGGCTGCGACCGCGTTGGCGTCGCGCCCCTGTGTCACAGCCAACACTCGCCGCTCATCGGCGTCGGCCGCCAGCGTGATGTAGTTGTGACCGCGAGCACGCGAGGTCTCGTCAATGGCCAGCGCTTTGACGTGACCGAAGTGGGCCTGATCCAGCGCGAGCGCCACGTAGCGGCGGCAGATCGCCAGCACCCGGTAGGGCGAGATGCCCACGATGCGCGCCACGGCGGCAAACGGCATCTGCGGCGCCAGCATCAGCACCAGCGCCTCGAACAACAGCGTCAAGCCCGAGAGCTTGCCGGCAAACGGCGGCTTGATCAGATGCACCGTGCCGTCGGGCAGCTTCACCCGCGGCGTGCGCACTTCGAGCACGCACTCGTGCTGGAAGAAGTTCAGGTGCCGGTAGGTCTTGATCAGCGTGTCGTGGACCGGATGCTCTGCACCGTCACCCTCAGCCGCGAACCGAGTGCCTACAGTGAAGTCGATGCCCACAGTCAAGACCTTGCTGGCCTCATCGAAACGAACGCCGGCGACGAACCATGGCGCAGCGATGCCCAGTGCCGTCTCGAACAACCTGTCATGCATACGATTCGCTCCTGCTCGTCATGGCCGATGCGTCAGCATGCCGCATCGGCCATGACGGCCAGCGTACCGGCTGGCTGCCGGCGTCAAGGGTTCGCTTCGCCGCTTCGCGCCCTTGACCCCGGCAGCCAGCCAAAACACCATCGAATCCACCCACACGGAATTCAAGAGAGGCAGAAAACTCGTCATGCCATCAGCAAAGCACGCCCCAGGCAACGTCCCGGTGATGACGATGCGGTCGTAGCACGACAGCACACCCGTCAAGTTCTCCGCGTACCGCGTCGTGAGCAGTTCCATCCCGGCCTCCGCAGCGTTGCGCCTTGCAGGGGCGCAAGGCTACTCTCCTGTTTGGTTCCGGCTCGTCCGGCTTAGGGGAACGCGGGGAGGGTGCCGCCCAGCCCACCTTGTTATCCTGCCAGCCGCTTTCACGCGACACACCCAGGAGGCCCGCGCCATGCCGCTGTCACTAATTCGCCTGCACCCGACGCTCGTCGCCGTTGCCGTCACCTTCGCCGCCGGCAGCGCGCTGGCGCAGAAGCAGCCCGCCGTCGTCTACGACATGGGCGGCAAGTTCGACAAGAGCTTCAACCAGGCCGCCTTCGACGGCGCCGAGCGCTGGAAGAAGGAAACGGGCAAGCCGTACCTCGAGTT
>CAZOZD010000250.1:0-3488 GCA_964584195.1 uncultured Burkholderiales bacterium | reverse complement strand
TCCCCCAACGGGGGTACCCCATGCGGGGCATAAATACCCCATGCGGGGCATAAATACCCCATGCGGGGCATAAATGCCGCGCTCGCACGATGAAACGGCTTGCGCCGCCCCCCATCCCAACCTTCCCCCAATGGGGGAAGGGGTGAAAAATTCTCAATGGACAATCTGGGTTCAATGGCGTCAGATCGTCAATCGTTCAGATAGGCCGGGACGGCGCAGGCCTCGGCGGCGGGGTCGGGTTCCTTGAGTTCGTCGGGAAGGTCGTCGAACTGTTCGTCATCCTCGGCGAGATAGTGGTAGACCATTTCAGCCACCATCACGTGCGGCAGCGCCTTGACCTGGCGCAACAGGGCGATCTCGGCGCTGATGTCGGGCGCTTCGAGAACCGCGATCAGGCGACCGCCGGCCGCGTCGGTGTGGTGTACTTCGACCTGCTCCATGGCGTCCAGGCTGGCCCCGACCTCAGCCAGGTGTTCTGGATGCGTCATCACCAGGATGGCGGACAGATTCATTGCAAGCTCCTTTCACGGACCTCCCGCGGGTGGGGGGAACCGGTTTACGATATGAAGGCATCGTGAGCGCTTCGACTCTGCATTGCTTTGACCATGGTCAAGATCGAACGCAGTGCGAGGGGATAAGAACAGGGCTTCCGTGCCATTGCACGGAGGACATGAAGAGAAGAAGTGATGATTCAGGAGACACGCCATCGGATTCCGGAGATCCTGGCCCGGCAGCCGCTGTTTTGCGGTCTGGACATGAACGAACTGGAGTTGCTCGCCGCCTGCACGCGGGAGTTCAGGGTGCAGCGCAACGAGATGCAGTTCCAGAAGGGAGACCGTCCGGTCGGCATGCACATCGTCCTGCTCGGCCAGGTCAAACTGGTCATTCCGGCCAGCAACGGCAGCGAGAATGGTGCACATGGCCGGTCCAGGCGCCACCTTCGGCGAAGCGGTGGTGTTCCTCGACAAGCCCTATCCGGTCAGCGCTTATGCCACCCAGGATAGCCTGGTCATTCTGGTCGAGAAAGCCGGCCTGCTCGCGGCGCTGGAAGGCAGTCCGCAGCTCTGTCGCAAGATGCTGGCCGGGATGTCGGTGCGCCTGCACGAACTGATCGACGACATGGAAAGTTGCACCCTGCGCAACAGCGTCGAGCGGGTGGTGCACTACCTCGTCGAGAACGCCCGCGGTGATGGCGATGTGGTGCATCTGGAGGTGAGCAAGCAGAACCTGGCTTCGCGCCTGAGCCTGGCGCCGGAGACCTTTTCACGCATCCTGGGTCGCCTGGCCGACGCCGGCCTGATCGAGGTCCACGGTCGTGACATCACCGTGCGCGAGCGGGTTCGCCTGCTGAACTATCGCGGCTGAGGCGCTTCACCCGGATCGGCGCCAGAACGGCCGGGTGGCGCGCAGGCCGCGGATCAGGTCGCGCAGCGGGTCGGGCGCCTGGCTCGCCAGGCAGGCCAGCCAGCCTTCCACCAGGCCGACGGCGCGGGCGTGCGGGCGGCTCATGGCCGGGGTGTCGAGCAGGCGGTGAGCGACGACGATGTCGTTGGCGGCACCGAGGACGTCCTGCATGCGGGCGAGATCGGCGAGCAGGTCACGGGCGCGGCGGCCGTGCAGGGGCGCGAATGCCTCCAGGGTGTAGCGCATTTTCTTGACCGCGATGCGCAGGCGGTGGCGGCCGCCGCCGTCGAGGCGGGCGAAGCCCTTGCCACGCTGGCGCAGGGTCTTGAAACGGCAGTCGAGCGCATGACTTGCCCAGGCATCCACCGTGACCGCCGTGGCGGGCGGGCTGACCAGATCCTCGCTGGCGGCGAGCAGCCAGGCCAGGGTGTCGGGGGCGAGCAGGGCGGCGCGCACCCTGCGCCGCGCCCCGGCCCGCTGCCGGGCGGCCGCCCGCGCGAGACCGGCGAGCGCATCGGGGGCGGCGAGTCCTTCCTGCACGGCGGGCAGGGTGAGTTCACAGAACACGTCCCAGTCGCGCGCCGGCGAGAGGATGTCCATGAGTGCGTCGGCGGCCGCAGCCCAGGCCGGCATGGCGAGGCCGATGCGCGGCGCTTCGGCCAGAACGGTACGCAGGCGGCGGATGGCCACCCGCATCTGGTGCAGGTATTCCGGGTCTTCGCTTTCCAGATAGCCGGGCAGGTTGGCGGTGAACTGGCCCAGTGCGGCCTCGAGCATGCGTTGCCAGGCTTCGCCCGCGGCCATGCCGGGGTGGATGTCGACGGCGACCGCCTTGCAGGGTGTGGGCTCGAACGCGCCGGCCAGTGCATAGCCGCGCATCGCCTTGCTGCGCGGTTCGACGTGCATGGGGACTGCGGCCGCCAGTTGGCGGGCGAGCGTGAACAGGGCTGCCGGCGCGCCGGCCTTGAGTTCGAGTTCGATTTCGGAGAGTGGCTGGCGTTGCTCGCCGGCCACCAGATGACCCTGGTCGAGCGCCAGTTCCACCCGGCCGTCCTCGCTGTCCACCATCCAGACCGTGCGTTTGAACTCGCTCAGGAACGCCGGCGCCAGGCGGTCGGCGGAGATCCCCGCCAACAGGGCGCGAGCCTCTTCAGGCAATACGCCGAGATCGACCGTGTTGCCTGTGACCTGTATTTCCCACTCCGGCCGTTGCGCCATGAGGCCGGCGCCGGCCGCCTCGGCCTTCAGGGTCTGCACCCAGTGATAGCCCACCCGGCGCAGGCGCAGGGCGATGCCGCGCCGGTACAGCTCGAACCCGGGGGTGTCGAAATAAAGACTGTACAGGTCCTGGCGGTGGTTGCTGCCGCTCATCTCGCCCGCCCGTTCTTTCAGGCGGCTGGCGGCACCGGCCGGCAGGGCCAGCTTGAGTTCGGTTTCGATCGCCATGGCATGCCTCCCGGCGCGATGGAAGAGGGGTTTGGTTTCAGGGTAGCATCGACGTTTCATCCTTGTGTTACAAGCCTGACCATGAGCCACCTGCCGCCGAGCGAATATCTGATCAACCGCGAACTGGGCATCCTGCAATTCAACCGCCGCGTGCTGGCCCAGGCCGAGGATCCCGCCACGCCGCTGCTGGAGCGTCTGCGTTTCCTGTGCATCTTCTCCAGCAACATGGATGAGTTCTTCGAGATCCGGATGGCCGGGCTGAAGGAGCAGCTGCGCCTCAATCCGCACCATGCCGGTCCGGACGGCCTGCCGGCGCGGGCCGCCTACAAGGAGGTGGCGCGGGTGGCGCACGAGATGGTGGCGCGCCAGTACGACCTGTTCAATCATGAGGTGATCCCGGCGCTGGCCGCCCAGGGTATCCGTTTCCACAAGCGGGTGGAGTGGACCCCGGAACAGGCCGAGTGGATCCGCGAATTCTTCTTCAATGAGCTGATGCCGGTGCTTACCCCGATCGGCCTCGATCCATCGCACCCCTTCCCCAACGTGCTCAACAAGAGTCTCAACTTCGCCGTCGAGTTGTCGGGCAAGGATGCGTTCGGCCGTTCCTCCGGCAAGGCCGTGGTGCAGGCGCCGCGCGC
>CAZOZD010000249.1:0-3491 GCA_964584195.1 uncultured Burkholderiales bacterium | reverse complement strand
GAAGCACCCCAAGGTCTTCTCGGAGCTCTATGTGAACATGGTGGCCTCGGGCGCGGATGTACGCACCCAGGAAGCCGACGATGTTCTCGGTCAGATGATGGCGGTGTTCAACACGGCCGTCCTCTTCCTGGGGATGGTCTTCGTGGCCTACACGACGATCAAGGGCACGGTCGATTCCGCCCATGACGGAGAAATTCTAGGAAAAAAAATGTCAGAGATATGGGTGCCAATTCGCACAGTGGCAGGCACGGCACTGCTCCTGCCGCTCACCAGCGGGTTCTCCCTTCTGCAGGTCGCCGCGATCTGGCTGGCGATGCAGGGCGTCGGCGTGGCCGACTCAATCTGGCAGACAGCCACCGGTCATTTCGCGCGCCACGGTACCCTGGGGCATATCAACGTGCCGGATGCTCGGCCGCTGGCGGCCAACATCCTGCGCGCCGAGGTGTGCGCGGCGGCGATGAACAAGCAATATGAGGCAGAGAAGCGCGAGACCCGCATCATCGCCGAGAAGATCCGCATCCCCGTCGCCGGTGGTTTTGGCGGGAAGCTGACCGAGTACCGATGGCGCGAGAGCGATACCTATACCTCTTCTGCCGCGTGCGGCTCGCTGCAGTGGTCGGAGAATCCGGAGCAAGCCAAGACCGGCCGCGACGCCGCATCGGTTGAATTCGTCGGGCCGCAGAGCCTGATCGATGTTTGGGATGGGCCGGCAACCTGGTTTGTGTCCCCCCTCCTAGAGGCTCATGCCCTCGCCGTGGGCGACATGATCACGGATCTGCGACCGGTGGCTCAGGGCATCGTTGCAACGTCGCAGAGGCCGGCTGCTGGCGTCATCGAGGCGGCTGCAGGGCGCTACGAAGCCACGATCGCGGCGGCCGCCAAAAAGGCCGTGGACGCCGCGCCGGAGGTTGCGCAGCAGTCCTTTATCAAGGAAGCGGAGACCGGGGGATTCGTGCTCGCCGGGACGTGGTTTTCGCACATGGTCAAGGTCAATGATGCGGTGCAGGCGGCGGTGAACATGGTGCCGGTGTCAAAGCCGATCCGCATCGAGGATCTGGAAGTCAATGAGGCGCTGATCGGCTACCGCGACGCCATGACCCTCACCGATGAGTTTCTCAAGGATCGGAGCGGCGCGCCTCGGCGTGCCTACGATGCATCGGTCGATGAGGCGACATCGATTCGCAGTGCGGACGACGTGATGCGGTTGTTGTCGGTGCCGGCGATGGCCGCTCTCAACAACATCACGACGCGGATCGCCGGGGCCAACACTTCGGCTATCGAGCAGCTTCGTGTTCTCGGCAATGAGATCGTGATGGCCGGCGTCTATCTCAAGGGCACCTACTTCACGATCATGGGGCTGTCCGGCGGTCGGCTCGCGAGCTGGACGATCGGTAACGTGTTCAACGTGACCGAGGCAGCTCGGACGTTGAGCGGCACGGTCGAATGGATATCGTCAGCTCTGTGGGCGCTTGGGGCGTGGCTCGCGTGGTATCTGCCCTTCGTGCCGGTGTTGTGGTGGGTCGCGGGCATTGTCCGCTGGCTGGCATCTGTGGCTGAGGCTGTTCTCGCTGCGCCGCTGATGGCTGCCATGCATGTGCACCCTGGCGGCGATGATTTTGTCGGCCGGGCGGGGCCGGGCTACATGCTGATTTTGGCGATGGTGATCCAGCCGGCGCTGCTGCTCTTCGGCTTGGTGCTCGCTGGCTCGCTTATGTACCCGGCCGGTGCGTTGACTAACATGATGTTCCTCGGCGCGGTGTCGGGCGTGACTGGCTCGACGGGCGTTGGCTTGATCGCGTTGGTGGCTTGGGTTTCGCTCTACGTCGTAATGATGACGATGGCCATCCATGCCTGTTTTGCTTTGGTGTCGAGTGTGCCGGACAACGTGATGCGCTGGGTGGGATCTCAGGCAGGGGCGCAGGGCGTCGGGATCAAAGAGGTGGAGAAATCGGTCGGAGGCCTGGAGCAGGGCTCCAAGGGCGCGGGGCAGGGAGCGGTGCACCGGGGATCTGCTGGGCCAAGAGGATCTGGGGCGGATGGTAAGCCAGGCGGGAGGGAGCCGAATGGGTTCTCGAATGCCGAGCTGATGCCGGACTCGAATCGGCAAGGGTGAAGGTTTATGGGGCAAATTCTCACCGCCCTGGGCGGCCCGGCTGATGCCGGTCGGGCTGTCGTCGCAAGCGACCGAGCCTATGGTCTCGGCCCTGCGGGCTTCCATCCTTCCCTCGCTGCGCTCGGCTACCGCCTTCGCGCCTGGCGGCGCTGCGCGCTCCGCTTGCCGGCTCAAGGGGGATCGTTCCACGAACCCCCGCCGCATGGCTCCCCAGGGCCTTCCCACACGCTCCACAGGCCAACCGCCGGCCTTGGCTGGAGGGCCGGCCGGCTTACTCGGCCCTGTGGGGCCTCGCCCTCGCGGGTGGCCTGTGGATCGAATGGAAAGGCAGGTATCAGCCTCGCCACGCCGGCGGCGTCGCGAGGACAAGGCGCTACGCGCCTCCAGATGGGCGGGGGGCTTCAGTGTGCCGTCAGGCCGGCGACGCGGCCGGCTAGATCGGTCGCTTCGCTCCCTGCATCGTGTCACGCCAGGCGGCAGCCGATCCGGCATAAAGCCGCTCCCTGCGGTCGCTATTTATTCCGTTCGGCTGACGGCCCCGCCTGTCATGCCCCGCTGCACCGCCGGACTTCCCCGCGTCGCTCATCGGCCTGCCGTCACCCTTTCGCGCAAGCCCCCCGCCCCTCCGGCGGCGGTCCGCAGGGAAAGGCAAAACCGAGCGGTGCGGGAAGGCTTGAGGAATGCCGGCAGCTTCGCAGGCCGGCTTTGCGACCGATTTAGGAGGATCGACATGTTGATGAATCTGGATGGGGATGTTGCAAGGCTTCTCGCCGACGACAAGGCTTACGGCAAAGCGATGGCCAGGCTGATCGCGTTCGTCCGCGCCAACGCGGTTCCAATGACACTACAGGAGGCAGTTCAATGAGCAGGATCGAAAAGCTGTCCGGCCGGCTGGCGCTGGGGCCGGTAGAGGCTGGGAAATCGGGCGAGTTCTACGACTTCATGCGGGTCGGTACGGCGCACCTCAAGCGCGTCAAGGTGATCGGCGAGCTGGCGACGCTGCTGCGCGATGGCCAGCAATGCACGGTTTGGGTGGCCAGGGTCAAGGTGCCGTCGCCGTTTTTCTTCTCGACGGAGACGGTAGTCATCTACGCGATCGAGGTCGAGGGAACGGTCTATAAGGCCGTGGATGAGGCGGGCAGGCACTGGAACGTCTCGCGGGCCTGGAATGCGTTCATGCTGGGCGTGGTGGGTCTGCTGACCTTGCCGCTTGCCGGCATTGGGTTGCTGCTGTGGATCAACGCGGCACGGTTGGCCGGATCGGTGCTGCCGATCGAGGAGATGAGAAGGGAGCCGGCGTGATGGGGACGCGAGTTCTTGTTCTTGCCCCGCCCGCAATTCTTTTGGACACGAAACTGGGGTAAATAGACGTGTCTGA
>CAZOZD010000248.1:0-3493 GCA_964584195.1 uncultured Burkholderiales bacterium | reverse complement strand
GATGTTGACGTAGGAGGGCATCAGCACCACGTTCCTGGCGATGAATGAACCGCGCCGCGCGGCGGCCGGAGGCACGACGCGGAAACCGCCCTCACGGAAGTCGCTGGCGTCGTAGCTGGCGAACTTGGACGGCACCTTGTCGAAATATTGGGTGTAGCCGCCATTCATCAGTGCGTTGTCCTCGAGGCGGAATGAAAGCAGCACCGCTTTCTTGATCCACTGGTGGGTGACCCAGTCCTGGCCGTCGATGCGCTCGGCGACGCGGATCTGGCCGCGGTCGAGCAGGTCGATGACATGGTTGACGGCCTCGCGGACGCGGGGCTCGGCGTTGTTCGGGGTGATTTCGGCACGGCGCTCGAAGGCGTCCTCGATGGTGGCTTGCAGGTCTTGCATGATGGCATTCCTCGATGAAGGGTGGGTTGATCCAACGTTGTCACAGGCCAGAAAGGCGTTTCGCCCTCATCCCCTGCCCTTCCCCCGGCGGGGGTAGGGGGAAAATCCACTCTCCCTCCGGGAGAGGGGGTAGGGGTGAGGGAGACCACATGGCGACTGGCGCTGCGCGCGTCAGGCCGTATTTTCGCAGTTCTATTGAGTTTTTTCGGGCCAATGATTGACGAAATCGACGATGCGTTGCGCCGCTTCGACACAACGCGACGGCTCATCCACCAGGGCGATGCGGATGAAACCGCGGCCGGGGTTGATGCCGCCGGCCTCGCGGGCGAGATAGCTGCCGGGCAGGACAGTGACGTTCTGCGCCCGGTACAGCTCGCGTGCGAATGCGGTGTCGTCTCCATCCGGCACCCGGGCCCAGAGGTAGAAGGCCGCATCGGGTGCTGCGAACTCCAGGTGGCCTTGCAGGATGGGCATCACCGCAGCGAACTTTTCCCGGTACAGACGGCGGTTTTCGGCCACGTGCGTCTCGTCCTGCCAGGCGGCGACGGATGCGGCCTGCACGGCCGGACTCATGGCGCTGCCGTGGTAGGTGCGATAGAGCAGGAAGCGAGCGATCAGTCCGGCGTCACCTGCGACGAAGCCTGAGCGCAGGCCGGGCACGTTGGATCGCTTGGACAGGCTGTTGAACACCACCAGGCGGGAAAGGTCGCGCTCCAGCATCTCGGCGGCGGCGAGCGCGCCCAGGGGCGGGGCATCCTCGTCGAAATGGATTTCCGAATAGCACTCGTCGGCGGCGAGGATGAAGTCGTGCTGTTCGGCCAGGTCGAACAGGTGCTGCCATTCGTTGAGCGAGAGCACCTTGCCGGTCGGATTGCCGGGCGAGCATACATACATCAGCTGCACGCTTTCCCAGAGATCCTCCGGGACCGCGTCGAGGTCGAGTGCGAAACCGTTCCCAGGCAGGGTATTGATGAAGTATGGCCGGGCACCGGCGAGCAGGGCCGCGCCTTCGTAGATCTGGTAGAAGGGGTTGGGCGAGACCACCCGCTTCAGATGCCGGGTGGGGTCGATCATCGCCTGGGCGAATGCGAACAGGGCCTCGCGGCTGCCGTTGACGGGCAGGATCTGGGTTGCCGGATCGAGTGTCACGCCATGGCGGCGTTCGCACCATTGGGCGATGGCCTGGCGCAGCGCGTCGCTGCCCTGGGTGAGTGGATAGTTCGCGAGTCCATCCAGATTCGCCACCAGGGCCTCGCGGATGAACGCCGGGGTGGGGTGGCGGGGTTCACCGATCGACAGGTTGATGGCTGAACGGCCGGCGGCAGGCGGGATGCCGGCGAAGAGTTCGCGCAACTTCTGGAACGGGTAGGGCTGGAGCTGGTCGAGGCGCGGGTTCACGGGGCAGGAGGTGGATTCGCAAAGGGCGGATTATCCCTGATTCCGGGCGAAGCTCGTGAATCGGGCTCGGTTTTTCAGGGCCACCCGGCCGGGAAACCAGGCAAAGCCCCGATTTTTGGGAGGGCTCTGTGCCTGTGGGGTCGCCAGAGATCAATCGATCTCGCGCAGCACGCGGAAACCGAGATTGGTGTCGATCTCGTTGCGCATGCGTGGCTTGCGCGCCGCGGCGCGGGCATCCCGCGGACCTTCGAACCAGGAACCGCCCTTGCATATGCGCCACAGGTCGTCCTGGTTGGACTTGACGCGGTTTTCCGAGTCGAGCGGGCCGGTCCATGGGCTGGCGGTGATTTCCCATACGTTGCCGTGCACCTCGAACAGGCCCCATACGTTGGGCGGATAGCTGCCCACCTCGACGGCGCGGTTGAGCGGCGCGCAGAAGGGCAGGAAGCGGCGCCAGCCCTTGAGCGGCGTGGCCGGAGGGCGCAGGGAGTGGATGTTGGCCTCGCCGCAGGTGAGCCGGTCGCCGAAACAGTACGCGGTGGCGCTGCCGGCGCGGGCGGCGTATTCCCATTCCGCTTCGCTGGGCAGGCGGTAGCGCTGGCCGGTCTCGGCGGAGAGCCAGTCCAGATAGTGCAGGGCTTCGTCGTGACTGACGTTGATCACCGGCTGGCGGCCTTCGGCGCGCAGCAGGTGTTCCTGCCAGATGAAGCCGGTGGCTTCGGTGAAGCGCTGGAACTCATCGGCGGTGACGCAATGGCGGCCGATGGCGAATGGACGCTCGATCGTCACCGGCTGGGCGACGGTCTCGCCGAAGCCGACCGAGTCCGGCGCCGCGCCCATCCTGAACCGGCCGGCCGGGATCACCGCCAGCTCCGGTCCGGTGTTGCCGCCGGCGAGCGGGTCGCTGAAGAATGTGTCGAGGCCGGCCTGGGTGGCGGCCTCCTGCTGGGCGGCGCGCAGTTCGGCCGGAGTGAGTGCGTGGCAGTCGGGGATGTGGGTGGCGTTCATGGCGCGATTTTACCCGGGCCCGGATCTTAAAATACGTAGTTGTTTCAGGCCGCAAAAACGTTTCGCCCTCATCCCCGGCCCTTCCCCCGGCGGGGGAAGGGTGGAAATCCCCTCTCCCGCCGGGAAAGGGGCAGGGGGAAGCCGCGTGGAGAGCGGTGATACGCGGTATTTTTGGGTATCCGGATTATCGGGTGGACGGCATGGATCTTCGAACTAAAATTTCTCCTCGTCCAAGAGTTGCTCTAGGGTGGACAAGTCTGATCCGAGGTTCGCGACCCGGACCCTGATTTGGGTCTCATAGTCGTCATCGAAGGTGCCTGCCAAACACAGGTAACGGTGCGATGCGACTTCATCGAACCGTTGCTTACGTCGCACCTTGACTTGTTCCTGGACACGGATGCGTTTCTGAAACATATCCGTGTAGAGCACCTTGGCGCGTAGGCGCTCGAACGTGTAGCCGCGACCATTGCGATAGACGGCTCGAACCTTGGCATTGAAGCTTTCGGTGAAAGCGTTGGTCACCCGCTGATCGTCGAAGTAGTTGAGGATGTACGGCTTCCAGTTGCGGAAGGCTGTCTTGACTACCCGAAATGGCTTGGCGAGCTCCTTGGGGATTGTGCTTTCCCAATTCAGATACTCGCCCCCCCTGATGGCCACCCCAAACTGCTCCACTTATGGCCGGTCAAACTGCTCC
>CAZOZD010000247.1:0-3525 GCA_964584195.1 uncultured Burkholderiales bacterium | reverse complement strand
GAAGGACCAGGGCCTCATCATCCACACCCACGACTGCCCGCAGATCCGCCATTACCGCGAAGACCCCGACAAATGGGTGGACGTGGAATGGGAAACCGATCTCGGCAAGGCATTCGACGTCAGCATCCGGGTGACGGTCGCCAACAAGCGCGGCGTGCTGGCTGAAGTGGCGGCCAGCATTGCCTCGGAAGGCTCGAACATCGACGACGTGCACATGGAAGAAGAGTCCGGCGACTACACCAACCTGTTCTTCACCGTGCAGGTGCAGAACCGCGCCCACCTCGCCCGCCTCATGCGCGCACTGCGCGGCCTGGAAGCGGTGGTGCGCATCCAGCGCATGATCGGCGGCCACGACGGCCGCGCGCCCAACATCGTTTGAACCCAGGAAACCCGCATGGAAAAAGTCATCGTAGAGACCCCCGCCGCCCCCGCCGCGATCGGCACCTATTCCCAGGCCGTGCGCGCCGGCGACACCGTATACCTCTCCGGCCAGATCGGCCTCGACCCGGCCAGCATGCAGCTGGCGGCCGGATTCGAGGCTCAGGCCCGGCAGGTGTTCGCCAACCTCGCCGCAGTGTGCCAGGCCGCCGGGGGCGATCTGGCCGACATCGTCAAGATCAACCTGTATCTCACCGATCTTGCCCATTTCGCCCGCCTCAACGAGATCATGGCGGAATATTTCCAGCCCCCCTACCCCGCCCGCGCCGCAGTCGGCGTGGCCAGCCTGCCGCGCGGCGCCGAGGTGGAAGCCGACGCGGTGATGGTGCTCTGAACCCACCCCCGCCATGCCCGCCACCGCCCGCGAGCGCGCGGCGGAGGTCGCGCAGAAACTCGGCCTGAAAGACCCCGCCGAGCTGATCCTGCACCTGCCCCTGCGCTATGAGGACGAAACCCGCCTGACCCCGCTGGCCGACGTCCGCCCCGGCCAGCCGGCGCAGATCGAGGCGGTCATCGTCCATGCCGAGGTGCAGGTGCGGCCGAGGCGGCAGTTGGTGGTGCAAGTTCGGGCGGCCAGCCCCTCTGCCACTGTGGTAGGGACCAGGGGTGAGGCTGCAATCCAGCGCCTCCCACTTCCCCGAGAAACGCTTGAGTTCGCACGAAAACTGCGCCGCGAGCAAACCGATGCGGAGCAACTGGTCTGGTCGTTATTACGGGATCGCCGCCTGGCGAATACCAAATTCCAGCGCCAACGTCCGCTCGGACCTTATTTTCTCGATTTCTACTGCCATGAGCACCGTCTCGCCATCGAGCTCGATGGCGGTCAGCATGCCGATCGGGATCAGGATCGAGGCCGTGATGCATTCATTCAATCCCAAGGGGTTCACGTATTGCGGTTCTGGAACAATGATGTGCTCCAGCGAACGGAGTCTGTGCTGGAGGCGATCTGGCAAGCACTCCATGCTCCCTCACCCCCCACCCCTCCCCCAGGGGGGGAGGGGGGCACCTTCCCCTCTCCCTCCGGGAGAGGGGCCAGGGGTGAGGGAACACCCCAGGCCTCATTGCCCGAGTCAGATACCCGACTTCACCTGCGCTTTATCCACTTTTACCCCAGCCAGCTCGCGCAGCTCAAACCCGGCGTGCGACTACGCCTGTTTGGTGAGGTGCGGCCGGGCTTTTTCGGCGCCGAGATGGTCCACCCCCGCTACCGCGTCGTGCGCGAAGGCGAGCCGCTGCCGGATCGATTGACCCCCGTCTATCCGACCCTTGCCGGACTGTCGCAGGCCCGTGTGCGCCAGGCCATCGCCACGGCGCTTGCGGATGCCGACCTCAGCGATCCGCTGCCGCCTCCCAGTCTGGAGGCCCTGGGGCTTCCCGCCTTCGCCGATGCGATCGAGGTATTGCACCGGCCCGGCCCCGAGATCGCGCCCGACGGGCTGGAATCGCGCGATATTCCGGCCTGGCGGCGGATCAAGTTCGACGAGCTTCTGGCGCAGCAATTGTCCCTGCGCCTGCATGCCGCCGCCCGTGCCCGGCTCACGGCCCCGGCGCTGGCGGATGCCACCGGCCTCAGCGACCGCCTGCTGGAAACCTTGCCGTTCACGCTCACCCCGGCGCAAGCGCGGGTGTTCGCCGAGATCCGCGCCGATCTGGCCCGGCCGCACCCCATGCATCGCCTGCTGCAAGGCGACGTCGGCAGCGGCAAGACCTGTGTCGCGGCGCTGGCCGCCCTCATCGCCGTCGGCGCCGGTCGCCAGGCGGCGGTAATGGCGCCGACCGAGATCCTTGCCGAACAGCTCCACCTCAAGTTCATGGAGTGGCTGGAGCCGCTCGGCGTCCACAGCGTCTGGCTCGCCGCCGCGCTCAAGGGCCGCGCCCGCAAGGCGGCCCTGGCCGACCTCGCCAGCGGCCGGGCGGCGGTGGCGGTGGGCACCCATGCGCTGATCCAGGACAGCGTGGAATTCGCCGATCTGGCGCTGGCCATCGTCGACGAACAGCATCGCTTCGGCGTCGAACAACGGCTTGCATTGCGCGGCAAGGGCAACGCCGGACTGCCACACCTGTTGATGATGTCGGCCACGCCCATCCCCCGCTCGCTGGCGATGAGCCATTACGCCGACCTCGACGTGTCGGTGATCGACGAACGTCCGCCCGGCCGCACCCCGATCGCCACCCGGGTGATCCCGGACAGCCGCCGCGACGAGGTGATCGGGCGCCTGGCCGACTATTGCGCCGGCGGCGCCCAGGCATACTGGGTCTGCCCGCTGGTGGAGGAATCGGAAAAACTGGCCCTCAAGGCCGCGCTCGACACCCATGCCGAACTCGCCGCGCGCCTGCCGAATCTGCGCGTCGGCCTCGCCCACGGCCGCCTCAAGGCGGACGAGAAGGCGGCGGTGATGGCCGCGTTCAAGGCCGGCGCGATCGACCTGCTGGTGGCCACCACGGTGGTGGAAGTGGGTGTGGATGTCCCCAATGCCGGTCTCATGGTGATCGAGCACGCCGAACGCATGGGACTGGCGCAACTGCACCAGTTGCGCGGCCGGGTCGGCCGCGGCCGGCGTGAATCGAGCTGCGTGCTGCTCTATGCCACGCCGCTGTCCGACACCGCGCGGCAGCGCCTCAGGGTGATCAAGGACAGCCAGGACGGATTCGAGATCGCCCGTGCCGATCTGGCCATGCGCGGCCCCGGCGAATTCCTCGGCGCCCGCCAGAGCGGCGCGGCCATGCTCCGTTTTGCCGACCTCGAACAGGACATCGAGCTGATCGAGGCCGCCCGCGCCCTGGCCGACGAGCTCATCGCCCTTGACCCCGAGGCCGTGCGCCGCCATCTCGCCCGCTGGCTGCCCCGCGGCGTCGAATTCATGCGCGCCTGAGGCTGCGGCCTGAACCCAGAGTGTTCATGCTCCCCATAACGGAAATCTCGAAAAACCCGTCACACCGGCGAAAGCCGGTGTCCAGATGCCGGATATGGCTGGATTCCGGCTTTCGCCGGAATGACGATTCAGCGGTTTTTCGAGGTGCCCTAACGTGTGCCCTTCCCCCATTGGGGGAAGGTTGGGATGGGGGTGCGGCGAAAGCCGCTTCATC
>CAZOZD010000246.1:0-3537 GCA_964584195.1 uncultured Burkholderiales bacterium | reverse complement strand
GCGTGGATATGACAGCGTGCAACTCGCTGCCGCGCGTATGTTGCAGGAGGCAACAAACGAGGCGTTTTGTTTCGCCTGCTTCGACTTGCGATTGCAGAAATCGGCAAGAGTGCTCGGAATGCACACATTGGGGAAGGCCTGAGCGCCGTCCGGCCAGCGCCGACTTTTGGTGACAGGGGGAAGGGGTGAAAAACCCTCAATGGATAATCCGGGATAAAAACGGATGAGCTTGGGGGTCTCCGTGCCTTGTGTCTGTCAGAAATTCAGCACCAGGCCGAGCGTCAGCTCGCGGGCCGGTACCCGGGTTTCGAACACGAATGGATCGGTGACCCAGTTGAATCGGGTGCCGAACAGGTTCTTGATGGCCAGGCCAATCTGGCCGCGCTTTTTCGCCAGGGCGTAGGCCAGGCTGAGATCGGTCAGGGCGATGTTCTCGTTCTTGCGCGGGCCGTCGAAATCGGTACGGCGCCAGGTCTGGACGATGCCGGCGCGCCAGCCACCGGGGTCGATCCAGGTCAGTCCGATGCTGGCCAGGTGGTCGTCACGGTCCAGCGCCGGGTTCGATTCGTCCGCCAGGCGCATGAAGCGGTAGCGCCCGGCAAGGCCGAGGCGGGGATGGATCAACTGGTTCCAGTCATGCTCCAGGCCATGCATGCGGCCGCGATACCTGACCACATCCTGGCCGCCGTCGGCCCGGGCGAATGCCTCGTCCACCCGATGCCGGGCCGAGAACAGGTTGAGGCTGGACAGGCCGCTGGCCCATTCATGTTCCCAGGCCAGGCTGGCCTCGCGCGACAAGGTGCCCTCGTAGGTGTTGCGCGACACCGGGATGCCGGCCACTTCGCCCGGATCCAGGCGGGTGAACGGCAAGGGCACCAGATAGCGGAAGGCTGCCAGGCGCACGGTGTCGCGCTCGCCGGGCCGCCAGATCAGGCCCAGGCGGGGGTTGACCGCGTCGATGCGGACCCGGCCGCCGCTGAACAGGTTGGCGCGCCGCATGCGTTCCAGATAAAGCGCGGCCTCAACGGCGAACCCGGGACTCAACTGCCACAGGTCCTGGGCATAGACCGCCGCGTAGTCGACGCTCGCCTCGGCCTCAATGTATTCGTCCCAGTCCGGCATGGGCCAGAGTTCGCCCAGGTAATCGAGGCGATAGATCGAATCGGTGCGGGTCGCTTTCTCACCCTGGTAGATCAGCGCCCCGGCCACGGTCTGGTGGTGCCCCTGGCGACCGATCCATTGCGCCTGTGCCTGCCGGCTGCGCAAGGGGTTGTCGCCGATTGAGGCGATGTCCAGCCAGGTATCCTCTTCCAGCCAATATCGGTTGCGATCGCGCATCCGGCTGTCGAAATCCAGCCATTTCACTTGGGCAAGCAGGTCCGAGCCGGGGCCGAAATGGCGGTGGTAGCCGACTTCGAGCAGGGTCTGGCGCAACTCGGAACGGATCTCGGGACGCGGTGGCGCATCCCATTCACCGCGCCGGCCGCCATCGCCGAGCGCATCCAGGCCCAGCCCGCGCAGGCTGATGCCGAAGTTGTCGTCCGGGGTGGGCTGCCATTTCAGCAGGGTCGCCACAGTGCCGCCGTGGCCCTTCTGGTCGGCCCGCCAGCCATCTTCGCGGTTGCCGGACACCGCCACCTGCCAGGCCAGGTTCGCCGCCGGCGCCGCGCCGTAGCCGTACAGGCCGGCATCGACCCGGCCGTGACTGCCGAGCGCGGCATGCACCTGGCCATGCATGCCGGGCTGCTCGAAAAAGCTGGTGTAGTCGTTGAAGCTGTTGAAGGTGTTGATGTTGGCCGGTTGCAGCAGGAAGCCGAGCGTGGAGGCGGTGGCCGCAACCCGGGCGCGCCCCTCGCGATTGCGCAGCGCGCCGGCATAGAACAGATGTCCGGCGAAGTTGAGGTAATCCTGACGGATGGCCGCCAGGGCCTTGCTCTCCGCCCAGGCCGAGAGGCCGAACTCGCTGAACAGGATGGACAGGTCGACGTTGCGCAGCGCCAGGTCGCGGTCGAGCAGGAAGCGTGAGCGGTACACCGCGCGCCGGTCGTTGCGCGCCAGGGCGGCCTGGTAGGCGGCGATCGCCTCGCCGGGGCGGTTCAGGTCGCGCAGGATGAGGGCCTCCACGAACCAGGGCGTGGGGTCGTTGTCGTCCAGCGCGCGCGCCGAGGCCAGCACCTGGCGGGCGCGATCGAGACGGCCGGCCTGATGCAGCATGCGCCCCCAGTAGGTGAGGAACAGGGCCCGGCGCGGCTCCATCAGCACCGCCGTGGCCAGATCGACGAATGCGGCCTCGACCTCGTTGCGCCGCATGGCGACGATGGCCCGGCCCAGCCAGGCCTCGGCATGGCCGGGATCGGCGGCGATGGCGGCATCGAATGCGATTCCGGCACGCTCGGTGTGTTGCTCGCCCAGGGCCAGGAACCCGCGCAGGCTGAGCACCCGCGCGTCGTCCGGCGCCAGGGCCTGGGCACGCTCCAGGTCGGCCCGCGCCAGGGCGTTGCGGTCGCTGCCGAAATGAATCTCGGCGCGACTCAGCAAGGCCTCGATGTGGTGCGGATCGAGTTCCAGTGCACGGTCGTAGCTGGACCGCGCCGCCTCCAGATCGAAGCGGGCCTGGGCGGCATAGCCATGCACCAGCCAGGCATGGGCATCGGCAGGCGCAAAGCGGATCGCCGCAGCGGCGGCCTGGCTCGCCTCACTCCGCTGATCGAGCGCGAGACTGGCGACCGCAAGGGCCTGCCAGGCCATGCCGTCGTCCGGCCGTTCATCGAGATAGGCGCGCAAGTCGATCGCCGCAGTGGCCGGATCGCCACCGAGCAGGCGCGCCATGGCTTCGCCCACGGCCCCGGTCGTCGCATCGGCGCCGGGCCAGCGCGGCACCCGCAGCACCCATTGCACTGCCTCGCGCGGCGACAGGAGCAGGCTGCGATAGGGCGCGGCGTCGCGTGGCGCGGTCACCGCCTCGCCGCTGCCGGCCTCGATCCGGCCATGCGGGTTGCTGACCTGGACGAAGCCTTCCAGCACACTCACCTGGCTCAGCATGGCCTCCGCCCGGACCCCGATCTCGGTACCCCGGATGCCGACCACGGCGGTGGGCGTGCGCACCTCGATCACCGCCTCGGGACGGTTGTTACGCAACCAAAGCTCGCCCAGATCCAGTTCGAAGCGGCTGGCCGCCACCTGGCCGGCGCGCAGCACGAAGCGGCCGGCATCGGGCGATCCCGCCTCGCGCACGGTGAACAGGCTGTTTCGATTCAGGCGCAGCAAGGATTCGTCGGCAAAACGCAGCCCCGCCAGGCCATCCCGGCCAGTACGCAGGCGATCGCCCGGGCGCAGGACCTGACCGACACGCGCCGGCTGCCAGGTAGCCTCCCCCGCAGCCTGCCACTGCACGTCGCCCCGCGCCAGCCTCAGCTCGCCCACGCCGACGGCCATCGGTTCGGCCCGCGCGCCCGGATTGAAGCCGAGCAGCAGCACGACGAGGAACAGCAAAACAACGGGAACCGCTGAAAATGGATGGATGCGCATTGTCAATGT
>CAZOZD010000245.1:0-3542 GCA_964584195.1 uncultured Burkholderiales bacterium | reverse complement strand
ACATTGACGATGATGCCGCAGCGGGCGTAGGTGGATTTGCCCAGGCAGATCACCAGCACATTGCGCGGGATGCGGAAATATTCCACGGTACGGGCGAGCGCGAATGAATTGGGCGGGATGATGCATGAATCGCCCTTCACCTCGACGAAGCTGCCGGGATCGAAATTCTTGGGGTCGACCAGGGTGTGGTTGAGGTTGGTGAACACCTTGAATTCGTCGGCGCAACGCACGTCGTAGCCATAGCTGGAGGTGCCGTAGGATACGATCCTCTCGCCCTGCACGGTCTTGACCTGGCCGGCCTCGAAGGGTTCGATCATCTGCTGTTCGACCGCCATGCGGCGGATCCAGCGGTCGGATTTGATGGACATACGCTGACAATGGACGGGTGACGAAGTGAGCGGCGATTGTCACCCGTCACCCGTCAATTGTCATCCGTCACTTTGTGACTCACTGTGACTCACCTCGCGTTCCGCGCACCACCGCCGCCACATGCCGCGCCAGGCGGCCTCCAGGTTGCGGGCGAAGCGCGGCGCGTCGCACAGCGGCGAGGCCAGGAGTTGCGGGCGCAACCTGGCGCGCAGTTCCGCCAGACGGTCGATGTCGCGGGCCGCAACGATGGCCCGGGCGACGTATTCCTCGGCGTCACGGGCGATCCAGTCTGCAAGCCCGGCGCTGGTGAGGATGGTCTCGCCCTGGTGGGCGATGAATCGATCGCCTTTCAGGGTCAGTGCCGGCACCCCCATCCACAGCCCGTCGACGGTGGTGGTGCCGCCGGGATAGGGGAAGGGGTCGAGCGCGACATCGACCCGATCGAACGCACGCAGGTAGTCCGGGCGCAGGGTCTCGCCCTCGAATTCGAGACGCTCCGCATCGATCCGGTGCGCGGCGAAACGGGCCCGCATCGCGGCGACGAAGTCGGGGTTGCGGTAATGCCGGTACTTGAGCAACAGGCGCGCGCCGGGCAGTTCAGCAAGAATGCGCGACCACAGCGCGATGACGCTGTCGTTGAGCTTGGCCGGGTTGTTGAAGCAGCCGAATGTAAACGGCGCGCCTCGACTGGAGGGCGGCGGTGCCACCTCGATCGCATCGGTGGGCGGCGCGAAGCAGTAATAGCTGTCCGGCAGGCGCCAGGGACGTTCGCAAAAGTGCGCTTCCTCAGCCGGCGGCAACACCTGCGGGTCAGCCAGAATCCAGTCCATGGCTGCCAGCCCGGTGGTGGCGAAATAGCCCAGCCAGGTGACCTGCACGGGTGCGGCGCGGGCGGCGAACACTGCCAGCCGGTTGTGGCGGGTGTGCCCGGCCAGGTCGATCAGGATGTCGATGCCGTCGGCGCGGATCTGTTCGATCAGTGCATCGTCATCGAACGTATCGACGTCGCGCCAGTGCGGGATCGATGCGCGCAACACCTCGGTCTGGCGGTCATTGCGGACGAGGGTGGAATAGGCATGCAGGATGAATTGCCCGGAATCGAGCCCGGCCAGCGGCGCGGCGAGGAAATAGCCGACCGGGTGACGGCCGAAATCGCCGGACACCAGACCGATGCGCAGGGGCCGACCCGGGTCGCGGTCGTGCTTGTGGAACCCGCATTGCGGCCGGCGCCGGCTCATTGTTTCGGCCTCCCGCTCCGCATCGGCGCGCGCCGCACGTGGATCGAGATCGGGGCGGTAATTGGCGGCGAACAGCATGCCACCGCGTGCCTCGTCGCACTCGGGGTCGATCGCCAGTGCAGCGCGATAATGCTGCTCTGCCTCGGCATGCTGGCCCCATTGCACGAACAGCCCGGCCAGGTTGAGGTGGTAGTCGCGCAGCCGTGCCTGCCGTTCCGGCTCCGGCATGGACTGGGCCTCGAGGTGTTCGGCCAGGGCCCGGCCACAATCGGCCAGCGACTCGACCGCGAAACCCTGCCCCTCCAGTGCCGCAGCAAGGATGCGATAGGCCTCGGCATGGGCGGGATCGATCTTGAGCGCCGACAGGGTGGCGGCGAGGGTCGCGTCGAACTCGCCCCGTGCCAGCCGCGTTTCCGCCAGGGACAGCCATGTGAGGGCCAGATCGGGGCGTGCCTGGCTCGCAGCCTCGGCCTCGGCGAGCGCCTCGTCCAAGCGGCCCAGCGAACGCAAGGCGGCGGCGAGACTGGCACGCGACCAGATCAGGCCGGGGCAGAAACGGAGTGCCTTGCGCAGGGCAGGCACCGCCTCCTCGGCGCGCCCTTGACGCAGGAGGGTCACCCCCAGGTTGTGCCAGGCCTGACAGGATTGCGGATCCACCTTGAGCGCGCGACGGTTGGCCTGCTCGGCCTCACCGAGCCGGCCCTGGCGTTCATGCAGGCCGCCCAGTTGCCAATGCGCTTCTGCGAGGTTTGGCGCCCGACGGGCCGCCTCCCGGTAGGCGGCCTCGGCCTCCGCCAGCCGCCCCACAGCCTGCATGGCCACCCCCAGGTTCAGGTGCAGTGCCGCCACCCCGGGCTGCAGGACGATGGCTCGGCGCAAGGCGAGCGCGGCATCCTCGAACCGGCCGCCGCGCAGGAAGCACAGTGCCTGCAGATACAGGGCCTCGACGTCGTCCGGGTCGATGGCCAGGATCTGCCTGGCCAGGTGCAGTGCCTCCACCGGCCGCTCCTGGCGCAGCAGGGTGTGGCCGCGCTGAATATCGGCCAGGAAGCGCGATGTCATGCAGTCAGGGGGAAGAGTGACGGGGGACGCAGTGGGCTCGGTGGCCGTCGTCACGTGTCACTCGTCACGTCGTCACCCGCCTTACGTGTTCTGGATGACGATGCTGGGGAACTTGGCGCTGTGGTCGACCGCCAGCTCGCCCACCTTGACCGCCACCCGGCGGGCGATCTGGCGATAGATCTCGGAGATGCGCGCCTCCGGCTCGGCCACCACGGTGGGCTTGCCGGAGTCGGTCTCCTCGCGGATGCGCATGTCGAGCGGCAGGCCGCCGAGGAATTCGACGCCATAGTCATCGCACATCTTCTGGCCGCCGCCGGTGCCGAAGATCGGCTCCTCGTGGCCACACTTCGAGCAGATGTGCAGCGACATGTTCTCCACCACGCCGAGGATGGGCACGCCCACCTTCTCGAACATCTTCAGGCCCTTGCGGGCGTCGATCAGGGCGATGTCCTGCGGCGTGGTGACGATCACCGCGCCGGTGACCGGCACCTTCTGCGCCAGCGTGAGCTGGATGTCGCCGGTGCCGGGCGGCAGGTCGACCACCAGATAGTCGAGCTCGCGCCAGCGCGTGTCCTTGAGCAGCTGTTCGAGCGCCTGCGTCACCATCGGACCGCGCCACACCATGGGCGTGTCCGGATCGACCATGAAGCCGATCGACATCGCCTGGATGCCGTGGTTCTCCATCGGCTCGAGGCTCTTGCCGTCCTTCGACTCCGGCCGCCCGGAGATACCGAGCATCATCGGCTGCGACGGCCCGTAGATGTCGGCATCGAGCATGCCGACCGCGGCCCCCTCGTCGGCGAGCGCAAGCGCGAGGTTGACCGCCGTCGTGCTCTTGCCGACGCCGCCCTTGCCGGAGGCGACGGCAATGAT
>CAZOZD010000244.1:0-3545 GCA_964584195.1 uncultured Burkholderiales bacterium | reverse complement strand
CCCTGCCGCAGGGGGTGGTCGACCGCAAGCTGCTGGAAAAACATCGTGTCATACCCCTCTCCAAGCGCGGCAATCGCCTGTATCTGGCGGTATCCGACCCGAGCAACCTGCAGGTGCTCGACGACATCAAGTTCCAGACCGGCCTGGTGGTGGAACCGGTGGTGGTGGAGGAGGACAAGCTCGCCCGCTTTCTCGAACAGCATGGCGAGAAGAGCAGCGACGATGTGCTCAAGTCGATCGAGACCGACGATCTCCATCTCGAATTCACCGATGCCGAGGCCCAGGCCCAGGCCGCGGCCGGTTCGGACGCGGCCAGCGCCGAGATCGATGACGCGCCGGTGGTGCGTTACCTGCAAAAGATCATGATGGATGCGATCAGCAGCGGCGCGTCCGACATCCATTTCGAACCCTACGAGAAGTTCTACCGGATCCGCTACCGGATGGATGGCATCCTTTATGAAGTCGCCCAGCCTCCCTTGGCGATCAAGGAAAAGATTGCGTCCCGCATCAAGGTAATCTCCAAGCTCGACATCTCGGAAAAGCGCGTGCCCCAGAACGGCCGCATGAAGCTGGTGGTATCGAAAAAGAAAGGGGTGGATTTCCGGATCAGTACCCTGCCCACCCTGTATGGCGAGAAGATCGTCATGCGTATTCTCGATTCCACGACCGCGTTGGAAAAACAGCTCGTCGATCTGGGGTATGAGGACGAGCAGCTCGCAGCCCTCCAGTTTGCCATCGAGCGGCCTTACGGCATGGTCCTGGTGACCGGACCCACCGGCAGCGGCAAGACGGTGTCCCTCTATGCCTGTCTCAACCTGCTTAACAAGCCGGGCATCAACATCTCCACCGCCGAGGATCCGGTCGAAATCCAGCTGCCCGGAGTGAACCAGGTCAACGTCAACGACAAGGTCGGGCTGACCTTCGCCGCCGCGCTCAAGTCCTTCCTGCGTCAGGATCCGGACATCGTCATGGTGGGCGAGATCCGCGACCAGGAAACCGGCGAGATTGCCGTCAAGGCGGCCCAGACCGGTCACCTGGTGCTGTCCACCCTGCACACCAATGATGCGCCTTCCACCCTGACCCGACTGGTCAACATGGGCATCCCGAGCTACAACGTCGCCGCTTCGGTGCTGCTCATCACCGCGCAGCGCCTCGGCCGGCGCCTATGCCCGGCCTGCAAGGCGCCGGTCGATATTCCGACCGAGGCCCTGCTCAACGCCGGCTTCCTCGAATCCGATCTGGACGGCAACTGGCAGCCCTTCAAGGCCGTCGGCTGCGACGCATGCAAGGGCACCGGCTACAAGGGGCGGGTTGGCATCTATCAGGTCATGCCGATCTCCGAAGATATCAATCGCCTGATCCTGAAGAACGCCTCGGCCATGGACATCGCCGCCCAGGCGAAGCTGGAAGGGATTTCCGACTTGCGCCGCTCCGGTTTGCGCAAGGTGATGTCGGGCCTCACCTCGCTGGATGAGGTGCTGTCCGTGACCAACGAGTAAGGGAGTAGACGATGGCTGCCGCGAAGGGTGCGAAGGAGATCCCGTTCGTATGGGAGGGGACCGACACCAAGGGGCGCAAGCTGAAGGGCGACATGCTGGCGGCAAGCGAGACCATCGTCCGCCAGAGCCTGCGCAAGCAGGGCATCAATGCCACCAAGATCAAGAAACAGAGCGCGCTGGCGCGCACCAAGAAGATCACCGAAAAGGACATCGCCCTGTTCGCCCGCCAGCTCGCCACCATGGTCAAGGCCGGGGTGCCGCTCCTGCAGGCCTTCGATATTACCGCCAAGAGTCATTCCAACCCTTCGGTACAGAAGCTTCTTGGCGAGATCAAGACCGATGTCGAGTCGGGCAGCGCATTGCACCAGGCACTGCGCAAGCATCCCAAGTATTTCGACAGCCTGTTCTGCAATCTGGTTGAGGCCGGCGAGCAGGCCGGCATTTTGGAGTCGGTGCTCGAACGGATCGCCGCCTACAAGGAAAAGATGCTCGCCCTCAAGGGCAAGATCAAGTCGGCGCTGATGTATCCGGCCATCGTCATGATTGTTGCATTCGTCATCACTGCCGGGATCATGATCTTTGTGATTCCTGCCTTTGCCGATCTGTTCAAGGGGGCTGGCTCCGATCTGCCAGCGCCAACCCAGATCGTGATGAATATTTCCGATGCCTTTGTCGCGTATTGGTGGTTGATCTTCGGTATTGTGGGGGCGTCCGTATATGCATTCTTTCAGGCGTTCAATCGATCCCCCGCCTTCCGCGCGTGGGTCGATCGAGTGTCCTTGAAGCTTCCAGTGTTCGGCCCTTTGATCGAAAAGGCAGTGGTAGCCCGCTGGGCGCGTACCTTTTCGGCCATGTTCTCCGCAGGTGTTCCCCTGGTTGACTCGCTCGACAATGTTTCGGGGGCTTCAGGAAATTACGTCTTTTCGACCGCCACCCAAAAGGTGAAGACCGATGTCGCCACGGGTTCGAGTCTTTCTTCATCCTTGCGCGCTGCGGGAATTTTTCCAAGCATGCTGGTACAGATGGTCGGGATCGGCGAGGAGTCCGGGGCGTTGGACACCATGGTTGAAAAGGTGGCTGATTTTTTCGAACGTGAGGTTGACGATGCTGTTGATGGCTTGACCAGCCTCATGGAGCCTCTGATCATGGTTGTGTTGGGAGGAATCATTGGCTCCATTGTCGTTGCGATGTATCTCCCGATCTTCAAGATGGGTTCCGCACTTTGATTCGGGTGTGCCTTGAAACCCCCAGCATTCGACCCCGGATCGAGTCCGGGCCAGGCTATCACGGCGAAGGAACCTCACCCCGAACCCCGGTCCGGGGTCGTAATCCAGCAAGATCAAGTGCCTGGACACCGCCATCTGACGGTGCGACGTTCTTTTCGGGGCGTTGGGGGTTCGGTCCCCCGCCTCGGGTATGCAATGAATCATCCAGAAAACCCTGGCCGACACCCTGTGTGCTCATCGTGAAATCATGAATCATGATGGGTTTGTGCCTGATTCCCGGGGCGGCGGTCGGGTGAGCCGGCTACGCCAACGCTGCTGGGCTTGTGCGTACGCCTGGCGGTCCTCCCCGCGGCGTCGTCGCGCCATGCCGCTCGCCCTCGCAATTCCGCCTTCGGGTACGTTCAACCGCGGTTGTTAGGATCATGCCGGAATTATTGGAACCGCCATTCTTTTTGTTCTTTTCCTTTTTGGCGGGACTCGTCGTCGGCAGCTTCCTCAATGTGGTGAGCCACCGTCTGCCGCGCATGATGGAGCGCGACTGGAAGTTGCAGTGCGCCGAACTCTGCGGGACGAACCTGGCCGAGGCTCCGTCCTACAACCTCGTCACGCCGGGATCGTCCTGTCCGCACTGCGGCCACCGCATCGCCTGGTACGAGAACATTCCGGTGTTCAGCTTCCTCTTTCTGCGCGGTCGTTGCCGGGCCTGCCACGCCCCAATCGCTTGGCGCTACCCGGCCCTCGAACTGGCCTGTGGCCTGCTCACCGGCTATGCGGCGTGGCATTTTGGCGGGGGGGGGGCGGTGCTGGCTGCCTGGCTGCT
>CAZOZD010000243.1:0-3548 GCA_964584195.1 uncultured Burkholderiales bacterium | reverse complement strand
GGCTTGAGTGTATTCAGCTGCATTTAAACCGCCTCGCTCTTCACCAGGAAGGAAACCGCATTGATCATGCCGCGCACCGAGGGCGTATCCTCCAGCACGACGCTATGATGCATGCGCCTGAGCCCCAGTCCACGCACACTGGCGCGATGATTGCGCTGGGTGCCGATCGGACTCTTGATCAGGGTGACCTTGATCTTGCCTTTGCTCTCGCTCATGGCTTACTCCAGGATTTCGGCGACCGACTTGCCACGCTTGGCGGCAACCTCGCTCGGAGTGTTCATACGCATCAGGCCATCGATGGTGGCGCGCACGACGTTGTATGGATTGGTGGACCCCAGGCACTTGGCCAACACGTTGGTCACCCCCATCACCTCGAACACCGCGCGCATGGCACCGCCAGCGATGATGCCGGTACCTTCGGAAGCGGGCTGAATGAGCACCACCGAAGCGCCATGACGGCCGACCACCGGGTGATGGAAGGTACCGTTCTTGAGGGAAATCTTGACCATGCGCCGACGCGCTTCTTCCATGGCCTTCTGCACGGCCACCGGAACCTCGCGCGACTTGCCCTTGCCCATGCCGATGCCGCCATCGCCATCGCCCACCACGGTCAGTGCGGCGAAGCCCAGGATCCGGCCACCCTTCACCACCTTGGTGACACGGTTCACGGAGATCATCTTCTCGCGCAGGCCGTCGCCCTTGTCTTCCTGTTGCTGCTGTTCGTATTTAGCCATCATAAACCTCGTTTAGAACTGCAGACCGTGTTCACGGGCAGCGTCGGCCAGGGCCTTGATGCGGCCATGATAGGCGAAGCCGCCACGGTCGAAGGCGACGCGCTCGACCCCCACCTGCCGGGCCTTCTCGGCGATGCGCTGCCCCACCAGACGGGCGGCTTCGGCGTTTCCGCCGCTCTTGAGCCGCGCACGCAGATCCTTTTCCGCCGTGGAGGCACTGGTCAGAACCCGCCCCCCCGTGGCATCGATGATTTGTGCATAAATGTGGCTGTTCGTGCGATGCACGCACAGACGAACCACACCCAGTTCCGCAATCTTGACGCGGGTTTTGCGCGCCCTGCGCAGACGCCGGATAGTCTTGTCCATGGTCTTCCTGACTCCAGGTTATTTCTTCTTGGTCTCTTTCAGGGAGACCACTTCATCGGCATAGCGCACACCCTTGCCCTTGTATGGCTCGGGCGGACGATAGGCACGCACGTCGGCGGCCACTTGGCCGATGAGCTGCTTGTCGGCACCCTTGAGGATGATTTCGGTCTGCGAAGGCGTTTCCACCTTGACACCGCCAGGCATGACATGCTCAACCGGATGCGAAAAACCCAGACTCAGGCTGAGCTTGTCACCCTGCGCCTGAGCGCGGTAACCGACACCGACCAGGGTAAGTTTCTTCTCGAAGCCCTTGGACACCCCTTGCACCATGTTGGCAAGCAGGGCCCGGGTGGTTCCGGACATGGCATGCGCGGTGCGGCTGTCATTGGCGGCCGCGACCTGGAGCTTGCCATCGGCGTGACTGACCGTCACATCGCGGGTAAGCGGCTGGATCAGGGCGCCAACCGGACCCTTGACAC
This sequence comes from uncultured Burkholderiales bacterium, assembly GCA_964584195.1. Taxonomy (GTDB): domain Bacteria; phylum Pseudomonadota; class Gammaproteobacteria; order Burkholderiales; family Thiobacillaceae; genus CAZOZD01. Next base: position 1,969 of record CAZOZD010000243.1, on the reverse strand, counting down.
GGATCTCGGCCGCATCGAGACTGACCTCGACACCGGCGGGCACGATGATTGGATTCTTGGCTACACGGGACATGGCTTACCTCACGACACGATGCACAGCACTTCGCCACCCACCCCAAGGGAGCGGGCCTTGCGGTCGGTCATCACACCGCGCGAAGTGGACACGATGGCCACGCCGAGACCGTTCATCACGCGCGGCAGACCATCCCGGCCCTTGTAGATGCGCAGACCAGGACGACTGACACGCTCGATCTTCTCGATCACGGGGCGCCCCGCGTAATACTTGAGCGCAATCTCCATTTCGGGAAGACCACCCTCGCTACGCACCGCGAAGTCCTCGATATACCCCTCGTCCTTCAACACCTGTGCGATGGCGTTCTTCAGCTTGGAGGAAGGCATGCGCACCGTGATTTTTTCAGACATCTGCGCATTGCGGATGCGGGTCAGCATGTCGGCGATGGGATCACTCATACTCATCGTCTATCTCCTTACCAGCTGGCCTTGGTTACACCGGGAATCTCGCCTTTCATGGCCATCTCCCGGATCTTGTTGCGGCACAGGCCGAACTTGCGGAAAACACCACGCGGACGGCCGGTAAGGGCGCAACGATTGTGCATGCGCACCGGACTGGCGTTGCGCGGCAGGGCCTGCAACTTGAGCCGGGCAGCCATGCGTTCTTCCTCGCTGCGCTTGCCGTCATTGACGATGGCCTGGAGTTCGGCGCGCTTGGCGGCGAATTTCTTCACCATCTGGCGACGCTTCTCTTCACGATTGATCAGTGCGGTCTTGGCCATGTCAACCTCAATTCTTGAACGGAAACTTGAACGCCGCGAGCAGGGCCTTGGCCTCGGCATCCGACCTGGCGGTCGTGATGATGGTGATGTTCATGCCGCGCAGGGCATCAACCTTGTCGTACTCAATCTCCGGGAAGATGATCTGCTCACGCACACCCATGTTGTAATTGCCACGTCCGTCGAACCCCTTGCCACCAACACCGCGGAAATCGCGGATACGCGGAATGGCAACCGAAACCAGACGATCGAGAAACTCGTACATGCGTGCGCGACGCAGGGTCACCTTGCAGCCAACGGGATAGCCATCGCGAATCTTGAAACCGGCAATGGACTTGCGCGCCTTGGTCACAACAGGCTTCTGGCCGGCAATCTTCTGCAGGTCGCCAAGGGCGAACTCCATCACCTTCTTGTCACCCACGGCCTCACCGACACCCATGTTGAGGGTAATCTTCTCGATGCGGGGCACCTGCATCACCGAAGTGTATCCGAACTGCTTGGTCAGCTCGGCCACCACGGTTTCCTTGTAATAGTCATACATGCGAGACATGGTCACCTCACGCATCCAGCACTTCGCCATTGGACTTGAAATACCGCACCCGGCGGCCGTCCTCCAGCACCTTGATCCCAACCCGATCACCCCGTCCGGCGGCCGCATTGAACAGCGCCACATTGGAACGATCGATCGGCATGTCCTTGTCGACGAAGCCACCGGTCACCCCACGCATGGGGTTGGGCTTGACGGCCCGCTTGACCCGGTTGACCCCCTCCACCACGAGCTGAGCCCCACCATCGAGGATGCGCAGCACGGTTCCCCGCTTGCCCTTGTCCTTGCCGGTAATGACCACCACTTCGTCGCCCTTGCGAATCTTGTTCATCGCCAATACCTCACAGCACTTCAGGAGCCAGGGACACGATCTTCATGAACTTCTCGCCACGCAATTCGCGCGTGACCGGCCCGAAGATGCGGGTTCCGATGGGCTCCAGCTTGTTGTTGAGCAGCACGGCGGCATTGCCATCGAACTTGACCAGGGAGCCATCGGGGCGACGCACACCCTTGGCGGTACGCACCACCACGGCGTTGTACACATCGCCCTTCTTTACCCGACCCCGGGGCGCAGCATCCTTGATGCTGACCTTGATGATGTCGCCGATCCCGGCATAACGACGCTTCGAAC
>CAZOZD010000242.1:0-3552 GCA_964584195.1 uncultured Burkholderiales bacterium | reverse complement strand
CGGTGGTAGCGCAGCTTGGCCGGGTTGTAGTCGTCCTTGCCGATGCCGGTGCCCAGGGCCGTGATGAGGGTGGCCACTTCCTGCGATGACAGCATCTTGTCGAAGCGGGCCTTCTCGACGTTGAGGATCTTTCCCTTGAGCGGCAGGATGGCCTGGAACTTGCGGTCACGTCCCTGCTTGGCGGAACCACCTGCGGAGTCGCCCTCGACCAGGTACAACTCGCACAGGGCGGGATCCTTTTCCTGGCAGTCGGCCAGCTTGCCGGGCAGACCGGCGGAATCGAGCACACCCTTGCGACGGGTCATGTCGCGGGCCTTGCGGGCCGCATCGCGGGCACGCGCCGCCTCGACGATCTTGGCACAGATTGTCTTGGCATCCTGCGGACGCTCAAGCAGGTATTCCGCCAGCCGCTGGGCGACGATTTCCTCCACCGCGGGCCGGGCTTCGCTGGAAACCAGCTTCATCTTGGTCTGGGATGCGAACTTGGGATCAGGCATCTTCACCGAAAGCACGCAGGCCAGGCCCTCGCGCATGTCGTCACCGGTGATTTCCACCTTGGCCTTCCTGGCGATCTCGTTTTCCTCGATGTACTTGTTGATCACCCGGGTCATGGCGGCACGCAAGCCGGTGAGATGGGTGCCGCCGTCGGCCTGGGGGATGTTGTTGGTGAAGCAGAGCACCTGTTCCTGATAGCTGCTGTTCCACTGCATGGCGACTTCGACGCCAATGCTCACCCCGGATGCATTCGATTCGCCGCTGGCGTAGAACACATTGGGATGCAGGACCTGCTTGCTGCGGTTGATGTATTCGACGAATCCCTTCACGCCGCCGGAGAAGGCGAAGTTTTCATGGCGGCCGTCGCGCTCGTCGATCAGCTCGATCTTCACGCCGTTGTTGAGGAAAGAAAGCTCGCGAATACGCTTGGACAGGATCTCGTAATGGAATTCAACCTGGCCGAAGATATCCTCGTCGGCCATGAAATGCACCTCGGTGCCACGCCGGCTGGTTTCTCCCATCACCCTGAGCGGAGAGACCTCGACGCCGTTGTGCACCTCGATCAGTCGATCCACGGGTACACCCCGATTGAATTCAAGGAAATAGTGCTTGCCGTCGCGGCGGATGTTGAGCTTCAGCCATTTCGACAGCGCATTGACGCAGGACACGCCCACACCATGCAGTCCACCGGACACCTTGTAGCTGTTCTGGTTGAACTTGCCGCCGGCATGCAGTACGCACATGACAATCTCGGCGGCCGAACGTTTCGGCTCATGCTTGTCGTCAAACTTGATGCCGACCGGGATGCCGCGACCGTTGTCGGTGACGGAGATCGAGTTGTCGGCATGGATGATGACCTTGATGTCGTCGCACCAGCCGGCCAGGGCCTCGTCGATGGCGTTGTCGAGCACCTCGAACACCATGTGATGCAGGCCCGTGCCGTCCTGGGTGTCGCCAATGTACATGCCCGGGCGCTTGCGCACCGCTTCCAGCCCTTCCAGTTGCTGGATGCTGTCCTCGTCGTAGCCGCCGTTACCTTGTTCCACGTGAAACCTTTGCTTGAGTCTAGAATTTGAACCACCCGGACGCGCCCATCGGCATTCGTCCGCCCCTCCCTCACACCGCTCAGATACGCATCGGCATGACCACGTAACGGAAGTTTTCCTCTCCGGGCACGGTGATGAGCAGGCTGCTGCTGGCGTCGCCAAAGCTGCATTGCACGGCCTCGACGTTCAGGTTGCCGAGCACGTCCTGCAGGTATTGCACGTTGAAACCGATGTCGAGCGGTTCGAAATCGTAGGCGACTTCCAGTTCTTCCTGGGCCTCTTCCTGCTCGTTGTTACTGCATGCGATGCGCAGGCTGCCGGTGGTCATGGCCAGACGCACGCCACGATACTTTTCATTGGTAAGGATGGCCGCCCGCGACAGGGCTTGCTGGAACCGTTGCCGGCCGATGGCGAACTGCTTGTCGTAGCCACTGGGCACCACACGCTGGTAGTCAGGAAACTTGCCATCCACCACCTTGCTGCGCAGTTCGAAACCGGGATGACTGAACACCACCTGATTGCCGCTGATCTGGATGCGTACCGGGGTGTCGTCCTCGCCCAGCAGCTTGATCAATTCCATCACAGTCTTGCGTGGCAGGATGATGTCCATGGGCATTGCCACCGCCGTGTCGAGACTCATCGCGTCAAGTGCGAGCCGATGACCATCGGTGGCAACCACGGTGAGGCGATCGTCCTGGAACGAGAGCAACATGCCGTTGAGGTAATAACGAATGTCCTGCACCGCCATGGCGTACTGTGCCCGCCCAAGCAGATGACGCAGGCGGCCCTGCGCCAGTTCGACCTGGATGCCCTCGCCTTCGCCGGTCTGCAGGCGGGGAAAGTCGATCGCCGGCAGTGTGAGCAGGCTGAAACGGCTCTTTCCCGCCTTGATCTTGAGTTGATCGTTGTTCAGGTCGAGGGCCACGTGGGCCTCGTCCGGCAGAGCCCGACAGATGTCGAGGAACTTGCGTGCCGATACGGTGAATGCACCGTCGCTTTCCACTCCGCTGTCCAGCCAGGTGGTGATCTGCAGTTCGAGATCGGTGGCAATGAATGCGGCGCGACCGTTTTCGCAGGCGATCAACACGTTCGAAAGGATGGGCAGGGTGTGCTTTCGCTCGACCACGCCGACGACGGCTTGCAGGGGTTTCAGCAAGGTGTCCTTTTGTGCATTCAGTACAAGCATTTAATCTTCCTGGTGGTATATGGTAGGCAGGGCCTGAAACCTGGAAAACGGTCTAAATCAATTCAAAATCAATAAATTGTACTTCAAAAAAGCTGTGGATAAAGGGTTCGTGGAATGTGGACAATAGGAGCCTTTCGGCGCCTGTCCGCCCGGGCCCGAGGCAAAGGTGGCCGGGTTTGCCTGTGTTCTCCACAGACTGCGGGTCGACTTTTCCACAGCCTGTTTCATCCGGTCAGGGATTGCACCAGCACGTTGTAATCCTGGCGCAGGCCGGGGTCACTGTCCTTGAGTTCCTCCACCTTGCGGCAGGCGTGCAGTACCGTGGTGTGGTCGCGGCCACCAAAGGCCTGGCCGATTTCGGGCAGGGACAGGTCGGTGAGTTCCTTGGCCAGGCTCATGGCGACCTGACGCGGTCGGGCGATGGCGCGGGTGCGTCTTTTTGAATACATCTCGGCGACCTTGATCTTGAAATAGTCGGCCACCGTCTTCTGGATGTTCTCGATCGATACCTGGCGGTTCTGGACCACCAGCAGATCCTTGAGTGCTTCCTTGGCCAGCTCCAGGTCGATCGTACGGCGGTGAAAGCGGGCAAAGGCCATCACCCGCTTGAGCGCCCCTTCCAGTTCGCGCACGTTGGAGCGAATGTGCTTGGCGATGAAGAATGCCGTGCTCTCGTCGAGCGCCTCGCCTTCCTGCATGGCCTTGTTGATCAGGATGGCGACCCGCATTTCCAGTTCGGGCGGTTCGAGCATCACGGTGAGTCCCCAGCTGAAGCGCGATTTCAGGCGTTCCTCGATGCCTTCGAGATCCTTGGGGAAGGTGTCG
>CAZOZD010000241.1:0-3572 GCA_964584195.1 uncultured Burkholderiales bacterium | reverse complement strand
ACCTGAATTCCTGACGCGAGGCTTCAGCCGCCCAGCCAGCCTTCCAGCATCGCCCGGCTGGGCACGCCGCCGCTGTGCACCACCTTGCCGTCGATCACCACGCCGGGCGTGCTCAGGATGCCGTAACCGAGGATGGCGGCCATGTCGGTGACCTTCTCCAGTTCAATGGCAACGCCCTTGGCGCTGGCCACTTCCGCGACCAGTTTGGCGGTGGTTTCACAGTTGCGGCAGCCGGGGCCGAGTACCTTGATCTGTTTCATGATGCGCTCTCCAGGGGTTTGACCGCCTCGATGGTGGCCGAGGCGATGAAATGCTCCACGCCGCGCCCGGGCGCCCAGTGCCGGATGTATTCGGCGCTGGCGGCCTTGGGGGCGATGCGGATGTTGGTGAAGCCCGCGTCCGCGAGTCGCCCGGTGAGTTCCTCGACGCGGGCGGCACCGGCGACGCAGGCGGTGTGCAGGGCGACTTCCACCTTCATGTCCTCCGGCAGCGGCGCCATCGCGACGATGTCGGAGATCGCCAGACGGCCGCCCGGCTTCAGTACGCGGAAGGCGTCGCGGAACACCTGCGCCTTGTCCGGCGACAGATTGATCACGCAGTTGGAAATGATCACGTCCACCGTCGCGTTGGCGACCGGCAGGTGCTCGATCTCGCCGAGGCGGAATTCGACGTTGGCGAAGCCGCCCTTGGCCGCGTTGGCACGCGCCTTGGTGAGCATGTCCGGGGTCATGTCGACGCCGATGACATGGCCGTCGGGGCCGACCGCGCGCGCGGCGAGGAAGCAATCGAATCCGGCGCCGCTGCCGAGATCGAGCACGGTTTCGCCGGCTTTCAGGGCGGCGATGGCCTGCGGATTGCCGCAGCCGAGACCGAGGTTGGCGCCGTCCGGCACGGCGGCGGCTTCCTCGGCGCTGTAGCCGATGCCGTGCGCCAGCAGGGCGGCGACGTCCTGGTCGCTGGGGGTGCAACAGCCGCCGCCAGACGGGGTGGGCGCGCAACAGCCGCTGGCACGGGCGGGCGAGGCGCCGCCGGCGCGCGCGACGGCGCCGTAGGCGGTGCGCACCTGTTGGCGGATGCGGTCGTGTTCGAGTGTGCTCATGAGGGGTCTCCTACAGAGGCGACGCCTTCAACAGCACGCCTGCCCCGATTTGGTCGGCGCGCAGCAGGAACCGCCTTCCACCACCGCGATGTTGGCGAACGGGTCGGGCTTGAGCGCCGGTTTGGCCGGGGCCATGCACCCGGCATAGGCTTCATCGAACTGCGCGTCCAGTTTCTGGGACGCCTCGTCGCGGATGTGGCGGGCGATGTCGATGACAGCGTCGATCTGTTCCTTCGCCACGCCATAGCCTTTCAGCTTGTCGATCTGGCAGAGGCCCTGTTTCGGGTGATTGCTGGCGATGTTGGCGGCCAGCGCCACCAGCGCGACGATGGATGGATGCAATTCGGTGCTCATGCAAACAGACTCCTCAAACTGTTGAACAATACCCCGACCAGCACGAAGCTGAGGGCGAGATACGCGGCAAACAGGCCCAGGAGCGGCCATTTCACCACTTTTCGCAAGATCAGCATTTCCGGCAGCGACAGGGCGATCACCGCCATCATGAAGGCCAGCACGGTGCCGATGGGCACGCCCTTGCCGAGCAGGGCCTCGGCTACCGGAATGACACCGACCGCGTCGGAATACATCGGCACGCCGGCCAGCACCGCGACGATCACCGACAGCACCGAGCCATCGCCGGCGATCCGGGCGACGAAATCCGCCGGCACATAGCCGTGAATCAGCGCGCCGATGCCGACACCGATCAGCACGTATTTCCAGATGCGGCCGACGATCTGGCGCACCTCGTTCCAGGCGTATTCGTGGCGGCCGCGCAGGCTGTTGTCGCGCTCGATCGCCGCCGCCTCGCCCATGCGAATCTGCCAGACATAGGCCTCCACCCAGCGTTCCAGCTTGAAGGCCTGCAACACGTAGCCGCCGACGAAGGCGATGGTGAGCCCGGTCAGCACATAGATCAGCGTCATCTCCCAGCCGATGACGCCGGCCAGCACCACCACCGCGACCTGGTTGACCATCGGGTTGGCGATGAGAAAGGACAGGGTCACGCCGAGCGGGATGCCGGCCTCGACGAAGCCGATGAAGAGCGGGATGGATGAGCAGGAGCAGAAGGGTGTGACCGCGCCCAGGCCGACCGCCGTCAAGCGTGCGCCGGGGCCGGAGCGGCCTTTCATCATCGCCCGGACCCGCTCCGGCGTGAGCAGGGCGCGCAGCCAGCCCATGAGGTAGATCACCGTGGTCAGCAGCACCAGGATCTTCGCCACATCCATGACGAAGAAGTGCAGGGCGAGTCCCGCCGGGCTGTCCGGCGCGAGGCCGAGGAGCTCAAAGGCGACGAGATTGCCGAGGGCGTCGAACATGATTCAGCCCCCGCAACAGGAGCCGCCGCAGCCGGCCCGAGCGAGCTGGATGGGCGGGCAGGGCACGTCGCCGTAGGAACAGAACACGCAGCAATCGCCCGGTTTCGGCTTGAGCAGGGCGCCGCAGCCCTTGCACGCGTAGAACCACTGGCAGGCGTCGGTGGGCATGGTCTCGGTCTCGCTATGCCCGCAAACGGGGCAGGTGATACGGGATTGCAGGATGGGCGTCATGGCTTGAGCCCCGCTTCGTACCAGCCCTTGCTGCGGTTGACCACCTTCACCACGAGTAGCATCACCGGCACCTCAATCAGCACACCGACCACGGTGGCCAGCGCCGCGCCGGACTGGAAGCCGAACAGGGCAATGGCCGCCGCCACCGCCAGCTCGAAGAAGTTGGAGGCGCCGATCAGGGCCGAGGGGCAGGCGACACTATGCTTTTCACCGACCTTGCGGTTGAGCCAATAGGCCAGGCTGGAGTTGAAAAACACCTGGATCAGGATGGGCACCGCCAGGAGCGCAATGATCAGCGGCTGGGCGAGGATCTGCTCGCCCTGGAAGGCGAACAGCAGCACCAAGGTGGCGAGCAGCGCGACGATGGAGGCGTGGCCGAGCCAGGCCAGGGTCGCCTCGAATTTCGCCTGGCCCTGGGCCAGCAGGCGTTTGCGCCAGAGCTGGGCGAGGATCACCGGAATGACGATGTACAGGATCACCGAGGTGAACAGCGTGTCCCACGGCACGACGATGGCCGACAGGCCAAGCAGCAGGCCGACAATGGGCGCGAATGCGAAGATCATGATGGTGTCGTTCAGCGCCACCTGCGACAGCGTGAAATACGGATCACCCCCGGTCAGCCGGCTCCATACGAACACCATCGCGGTGCACGGCGCTGCGGCAAGCAGGATCAATCCGGCGACGTAGCTGTCGAGCTGCTCGGCCGGCAGGTAGGGCGCGAACAGGTGACGGATGAAGATCCAGGCCAACAGCGCCATGGAGAACGGCTTCACCAGCCAGTTCACGAACAGGGTGACGCCGATGCCCTTCCAGTGCGAACGGACCTGATGCAAGGCACCGAAATCGATCTTCATCAACATCGGGATGATCATGATCCAGATCAGCACGCCGACCGGCAGGTTGACCTGGGCCACCTCCATGTGGAC
>CAZOZD010000240.1:0-3575 GCA_964584195.1 uncultured Burkholderiales bacterium | reverse complement strand
CGCGCCGAGAACAGCAGCTTGCCCGAGCTGTGCGTCTTGCCGCGGTCGTGCTCGAAGAACACGCCGGGCGAACGGTGCAGCTGGGAAACGATGACCCGCTCGGTACCGTTGATGACGAATGAGCCATTCGGAGTCATGAGCGGCATCTCGCCCATGTACACCTCCTGCTCCTTCACTTCCTTGATCTTTTCCTTGCTGCTTTCCTTGTCGAGGATGACCAGCCGGACCCGGGCGCGCACCGATGCGGCATAGGTCAATCCGCGCTGCTGGCACTCGACGATGTCGAACACCGGCTGGCCAAGACTGTAGCTGACAAAGTCCAGCCGGGCGTTGCCGCTGTGGCTGACAATCGGAAAGATCGAGGTAAATGCGGCTTGCAGACCGGCATCACGGCGTGCATCGGCCGGCGTGTCGGCCTGCAGAAACTCATAGAAGGACTGGATCTGGGTGGTCAGCAGGTAGGGCACCGGCAAGACGCTGGTGCGCTTGGCGAAGCTCTTGCGGATACGCTTTTTCTCGGCGAAGGTATAGCTCATTTCGGCTCCGTCACTTCAGAGGACAGGAATCAGGAATCAGGAATCGTCCGGCCCGGGGCCATCCGATCACTGACATCTGAGGCCTGAAACGATTAAAGGCCGGCGGCCAGGGGCCGCCAGCCAGTGTGCCCAGGCATGCGCCCGGCCACGTCGGGATTACTTGATCTCGACGGTGGCGCCGGCTTCGGTGAGCTGCTTCTTGATATCCTCGGCCTCGGCCTTGGCGCAGCCTTCCTTGACGGTCTTGGGCGCGCCGTCGACCATGTCCTTGGCCTCCTTCAGACCCAGGCCGGTGATGGCGCGAACGACCTTGATGACGTTCACCTTGTTGGCGCCGGCAGCGGCGAGGATCACGTCGAACTCGGTCTTTTCCTCGGCAGCCGGGGCCGCACCGGTAGCGGGGCCGGCGACGGCGACCGCAGCGGCGGACACGCCGAACTTCTCTTCGAACGCCTTGACCAGGTCGTTCAATTCCATCACCGTCATGCTGCCTACGGCTTCGAGGATGTCTTCTTTGCTGATTGCCATGTCAATAAACTCCTATTTCGTCTGTATTCGGAAAGCGATCGGGCGGGATTCAGGCAGCGGCGCCTTCTTCCTCGCGCTTCTTGGCCAGCGCCCCCATGGCCACCGCCAGGCCCTGGACCGGGGCCTGCATGACCCAGAGCAGCTTGGACAGCAGCTCTTCCCGGCTGGGGATGGAAGCGAGCGCCTGCACACCGGCCTTGTCCAGGGTTTCCCCGGCATATGAACCAGCCTTGAGCACGAGCTTGTCGTTGCCCTTGGCGAAGTCGTTCAACACCTTGGCCGCGGCCACCGGGTCGGTCGAGATCGAGTAGATCAACGGCCCGACCATGTGTTGCGCCAGATCGGCGAACGGGGTGTCCGCCACGGCGCGCCGCACCAGGGTATTCTTCAGCACACGCAGATAAACGCCGGACTCGCGCGCCTTCTTGCGCAGCTCGGTGAGTCCGACGACCCCCACGCCGCGATATTCGGCCAGCACGATGGTCTGGGCATTCGCAACCTGCGCGGATACCTCGGCCACGACTGCTTTCTTGTCATCGAGATTGAGACCCACTGGTCTTTCCTCCTTTCAAGTGCACAAGCGACGGCGAACCGCCGCACCCACGGCGACCTGAGCAGGAGTTTGCCGACATGTCGGCGACTGCATCCTGTTCGGGGTGCACCGTCTGCGTAGGGCGCTCGCACGGCAGGGCCTGAGGAGTGAGGCGCGAAACCCGCCTGCAAAACATCCCTGTACCCTACCGCGGTCGCTCATTAAATGCGCGGACTCGTCGAGTTGCACGGGGCCACACCTTGCCCCGAGTTCCTCGCGCCTCACCCGAACATCCCTACGGTCTTGGACAACCCGTCCACCCCGCACCGGCGGCGGACGGCCCCAAATTCAACACTGACCGGCCACACTCACTGGGCCAGACTGGCCTGATCGACCCGGACACCAATGCCCATGGTGCTCGACACGGCCACCTTCTTCATGTAAACGCCCTTGCTGCTGGCCGGCTTGGCCTTGTTCAGGGCCTCGATCAGAGCGGACAAGTTTTCCCTGAGCGCACCCGCCTCGAACGATGCACGCCCGATGGTGGCGTGGATGATGCCCGCCTTGTCGGTACGATACTGGACCTGACCCGCCTTGGCGTTTTTCACCGCATCGACCACATTGGGCGTCACGGTGCCGACCTTCGGGTTCGGCATCAGGCCGCGCGGCCCCAGGATCTGGCCGAGTTGACCGACCACCCGCATGGCGTCGGGGGTTGCGATCACCACGTCGAAATCCATGCGCCCCCCCTTGACCTCTGCCGCCAGGTCGTCGAAACCGACCACATCGGCACCCGCGGCCTTGGCCGCCTCGGCATTGGCGCCCTGGGCGAACACCGCCACGCGCACGGACTTGCCGAGGCCGCGCGGCATGACCACCGAACCACGCACCACCTGATCGGATTTGCGCGGATCGACGCCAAGATTGACTGCCACGTCAATGGACTCATCGAACTTGGCGGTCGCGGCCGACTTGACCAGCTCCAGAGCCTCATCGATGGGATAGAGCCTGTTGCGATCGACCTTGGCCTTGAAAGCCTGCATGCGCTTGGATACCTTGGCCATGTCAAACCCCCTCCACGTTCAGACCGATACTGCGCGCACTGCCGGCGATGGTCCGGACCGCCGCATCCATGTCGGCGGCGGTGAGGTCGGGCATCTTGGCCTTGGCGACCTCTTCCAGCTGGGCGCGGGTGATGGTGCCCACCTTGTCGGTATGTGGCCTGGCACTCCCCTTGGTGACGCCAACCGCCTTCTTGATCAGGGTGGTGGCCGGCGGAGTCTTCATGATGAAGGTGAAGCTCTTGTCCGCATAGGCCGTGATCACCACGGGAATGGGCAGACCGGGCTCCATTTCCTGGGTCTTGGCATTGAACGCCTTGCAGAACTCCATGATGTTCAGACCGCGCTGACCCAGCGCGGGACCGATCGGCGGCGAGGGATTTGCCTTGCCGGCCGGCACTTGCAGCTTGATATAGCCGATGACCTTCTTTGCCATTTACAGCTCCTGATAAACGGGTCGTAACGAGACTGGCCGCCTCTCCCCTAAAAAAATCAGTGACACATGGCGGGTGACATATGACAGGGCATCCCGTCACCTTGCCACTCCGTCACCATGTCACCGTCCTTACGCCTTCTCCACCTGGGAGAATTCCAGCTCCACCGGGGTGGCACGACCAAAGATGGTCACCGACACCCGCAATCGATTCTTTTCGTAATTGACCTCTTCCACCGAACCATTGAAGTCGGCAAAGGGGCCATCGATGACGCGCACCATCTCACCCACCTCGAAGGTGAATTTGGGACGCGGCTTCTCCACACCATCCTGCATTTGCTGAAGGATGGCCTGAACCTCCTTCTCGCTAATCGGCGCCGGCTTGTTGGCCGTACCACCAACGAAACCAGTCACCTTGGCCGTACTCTTCACCAGATGCCAGGTCGCATCGTTCATTTCCATCTGCACCAGCACATAACCAGGGA
>CAZOZD010000239.1:0-3583 GCA_964584195.1 uncultured Burkholderiales bacterium | reverse complement strand
CGCAGGCATACATGGGAACCAGGATGGAGGTTCCGGCGATCGTCTTGAGAAAATCACGACGATTGAATGCACTCATTCTGTTCTCCTTATTTCTGCTGGGCGGCGTAGTACTGGGCGACCGCGGCGACGTCTTCTTCATTGAGACGCTGGGTGTTGCCGCGCATGCGTCGGTGCGGCATGGCCACGCTGCTGTCGCGGTACTTCATCATTTCCAGCTCCATGTATTTCGCCCATTGGCCGTGGATCGGCGGCGTCTCGGCCGGGTCGTCGGGCTGGCTGCCGGTTTCGCCGTGGCAGGTCGCACAGCGTTCGCTCGCCGCCTTGCCCTGGGCCAGCACGTTGGCGGCAACCGGTTGTGCCGCGGGGACCCAGGGTTTGGCGGCGTAGTGCTTGGCCAGATCGGCGATCTGCTGATCACTGTAGCCCTTGATCAGGCGGCCCATGGTGGCGGAGTAGCGTTCCCCGCTCTTCCATTGCAGCATCACCGTGCGCAGATAAGCTTCCGGAAGGCCACCGATGCTGGGCATCGAGGGACCGACCGAGACGCCATTCACGCCATGGCAATTGTTGCAGGTGGCGGCCAGGGCCGCCGTCTTGTCCTGGGCCTGGGCGACACCGGCCAAGCCGATGCCGAGTACAAGCCAGGTGAATGGTTTCTTTCCGAACATGGATCCTCCTGCCGATTCAGGTCATGCGCCGAGCGCCCCCGGACGAAACTCCGCCCGCGTGTAGATGGTACGTTTGGAGGAATCGGGTGAGGCTTGATACAGGTCAAGAAAAGAACAAAAAGTGTTTTCCATCAAACAATTAGAAAATAATTAATTGCTGATGGACGAGGCGGCCGTCACGCGCCTTGGGGCGTGCGAGACATTCGTCGAAGGGAAGCGGACGCGGGGAAATGCGTTGCGGAGGTGTGGGTGCCGGGCGGCTCAGGGCGCGGGAGGGAGGGGCAGGCCGTTGACCAGGATCGAGAGTTGCAGCCGGTCGCGTACCCCGAGCTGCTGGAATATGGCGGAAAGATGGGCCTTGACGGTGCGTTCGGTGATGTCCAGCTCGCGGGCGATTTCCTTGTTCGACGCACCACGCGCCACCGCATGGGCCACCTGTTGCTCGCGCGGTGAAAGATGGCTCAGCCGCGACGCGGACTGGGCGCCGGTGGCCCGCGTCGCCAGGGCGGCGAGCAGGCGTTGCAGAAGTTCGGGGCCGACCCATAGGCCACCGTTTTCAACCACGGTGTCGATCTGGCGCAGCAGCTCGGCCGTGGTGAGGCTGCTGGTGTAGCCGGCGGCGCCAGCTTCCAGAACCGCCAGTCCCTCCGCTTCGTTGGGTACGTTGGACAACACCAGTCGCGGACAACCGGGCGCGGACTCGCGCAGGGCCCGGACGAGGGCAGCGGGTTCGCCCTGCGCGGTGGCAAGATGCAGCCAGAGCACGGCGCTTCCGGCCTGGGTGGTGATCATCTCGCCATGGCGCGGATAGGGGCGCACGTCGGCGTCCGGGAAGGCGGCGAGCCAGTTGGGAAGGGGTTCGTCGCGGTGGGTCAGGAAGATCTGTTTGCGCATGGTGCTCACCTCTCCGTCATGGCATGCATCTTCGCCCGCAGCACGGGCTTGAGTAAATACGACAGCACCGTCTTCTTGCCGGTCTTGATGTCCACCTCGGCCACCATGCCCGGGATGATGGGCAGGTTTTCGCCCAGGCTGGGTTTCTTGGTAAGCACCCGCACCACATAGAACGCATTGCCCTTTTCGTCGGTGACCGTGTCGGCGCCGATGTGGTCGAGTTCAGCCTCCAGGCCGCCATAGATGGAGAAGTCGTACGCGGTGAAACGGACCATGGCCTCCTGGCCGGGGCGCAGGAAGGCGATGTCCTTGGGCTGGATGCGAGCCTCCAGCATCAGGGTGTCTTCCAGCGGCACGATCTCGACGATTTCGCTGCCGGCCTGCACCACGCCGCCCACCGTGGTGACCAGGAGGCGCTTGACGGTGCCCTTGACCGGGGACCGCACTTCGGAATGCTTGACCCGGTCGGACAGTGCAGTGCTTCCGGCCGACAGTGCGCTCAAGCGGCCGGTGACCTCGGCGAGCTCGGTGCGGGCGACGTTGCGGAATGCGAGTTCGACCTCCTGGACCTTGCGTTGGGCTTCGGCGATCGCGGACTGGATGCGGGGGATCTGCGCCGCAGCCTGGTCGCGCTCGCCCCGGAAGCGGCTGGTATCGCGTTCCAGGCGCAGCACCTCGACCTCGGATACCGCGCCGGTCGCCACCAGCGGTTTGGTGGCGGCCAGCTCGCGCGCGGTGAGGTCATAGCTCATGGCCGCCTGGTCACGGCGGACCTTGATCTCGGACAGTTCGTGGTTGCGCTGGGTGAGCTGCTGGCGGGCGATGCTGACCTGGGCATCCAGCTCGGCACGGCGGGCGTCGTACAGGTTGCGTTCCTGCATGGCCAGCTGCGGATCCTCCCGCATCACTTCGGCCGGCATGTCGAAGCCGCGGCCTTCGGCGAGGGCGCGCAGGCGCGCCGCCTTGGCCAGCAGGGAAAGGTACTGGGCGCGGTTTTCCTGCAAGGAGGATTCGAAGCGGGTGGCATCGATCTTGAGCAGGGGCTGGCCGGCCTCGACCACCTGGCCTTCGCGCACGTGCATCTCGGAGATGATGCCGCCATCGACGGCCTGAATGACCTGCAACTGGCGCGATGGGATGACCTTGCCTTCGCCGCGTGTCACCTCGTCGATCTCGGCAAATGCGGCCCAGGTGATGAGCAGGACGACGACGATGGCGACGCCGCGCAGCGCGGCGCGGGCGCGCAGGGGTTCCTGTTGCAGGCGGGCCCATTCTGCGTCGCTGACCCAGTCCAGCTCTTCCGGCGTGCGCGCTGGAACCCAGCGGGAAAACAGGCGGTCGATGAAGCCGCGCTTGCGCTTGCGCCGTTCGACGAAGGGGCGGCCGGTGGGCGGAGTCTGAGCCTGGTTCATGATGCCTTCCCGATCTGTCCCTGGCGCAATGCCTCGATGACTTTCTCCTTGGGGCCGTCGGCGACGATCCTGCCGCGATCGACCACGATCATGCGCTCGACCAGGTCGAGCAGGGAGGTGCGATGGGTCACCACCAGCATGGTCTTGCCGGCGGCGTAGTTGCGCAGTTGCTGCTTGACGGCCTCCTCGCTGGAGTGATCCATCGAGCCGGTGGGCTCGTCCATCAGCAGGATGGGTGCGTTGCCGACCACTGCGCGGGCGATGGCGACCCCCTGGCGCTGGCCGCCGGAGAGCGATTCGCCACGTTCGCCGATCAGCATCTCGAAGCCCTGGGGATGGTTGTTCACCATGTCGGCAAGCCCCGCGATCTCGGCGGCGTGCAACAGGTCGGTGTCATCGATCGCCGGGGTGGCGAGCTCGATGTTTTCCTTCAGACTGCCGTAGAACAGGGTGATGTCCTGCGGTACATAGCCGATGTTGCGGCGCAGCTCGCTGGGGTCGAGCTGGCGGATGTCGACGCCATCGATGAAGATCGTGCCGCCGGTGGGTTGGTACAGGCCGAGGATCATCCTGAGCAGGGTCGACTTTCCGGAGCCGACCCGGCCGATG
>CAZOZD010000238.1:3131-3587 GCA_964584195.1 uncultured Burkholderiales bacterium | reverse complement strand
CTCCCCCTGTGGGGGAGGGCAGGGTGGGGGTGGTGGCCGAAGGCCGCCGGTTGCGCGGTCGCATCGGCCAAGGCGCGGCTCACGCCGCCCCCCATCCCAACCTTCCCCCTGCGGGGGAAGGCGACTGGGTTCCCTCATCCCCGGCCCTTCCCCCGGTGGGGGAAGGCGACTGGGTTCCCTCATCCCCGGCCCTTCCCCCGGTGGGGGAAGGGAGAGCTCACCCGCGCTTTGCGTACCGAAAGAGGTGTGCATCGGTTGGCCCTGAGGGTAGGGTGGGGGTGGTGGCCGAAGGCCGCCGGTTGAGCGCTTGCATCGGCCAAGGCGCGGCTGCGCCGCACCTCCATCCTATCCTTTTCCCACGAGGGGAAGGAACTTATGGTGCATGCGATCGAATTTTTTCATCCTTCGGTAGCGCGCGAGTCGAGAGGATCGTTAGGATGATTCATCTGGAAGAGG
>CAZOZD010000238.1:0-3105 GCA_964584195.1 uncultured Burkholderiales bacterium | reverse complement strand
AACGTCCTCAAGGAAGTGATCGACGCTCCGGTGGCGAGCTTTTTCAACAGTTGCGTGCATTGCGGCATCTGCGCCGAATCCTGCCTGTTCTACCGCGAGACCGGCGATCCGAAATACACGCCGATTCACAAGCTGGAGCCGCTGCGCCGGGTGTACGAACAGGAATACACCCTGCTCGGTCGCATCGCCAGACGCCTGGGGCTGTCCCAGCCGGTGACCGAGGCGGAACTGGAAGAGTGGCAGCCGCTGGTGTACGACAGCTGCACCATGTGCGGCCGCTGCACCATGGTCTGCCCGGGCGGCAATGACATCGCCATGATGATCCGCAAGTTGCGTGAGGGCATGTCGGTGGCCGGCTATGCACCGCCCGACATCCGTGGCGCGGTCAAGCGCACGGTCGAGATCGGCAGCCCGATGGGGGTGAAGTGGCCGGCGGTGCAGGCGGTGATCAAGCATCAGGAAGCCGATCTGGAGATGAAGATCCCGGTCGATGTCGAAGGGGTGGAGTACATGGTGCTGCTCTCCTCGATGGAGATCATGAACTATCCCGAATACCTGTCCGCCCTGGCGCGCATCTTCAGGAAGGCCGGTATTACTTGGACCTTGTCCTCGGAGGCCTTCGAGGCCACCAATGCCGGCATCCAGATCGGCACCTCGGACATCGCCAAGGTGATCGTCTCACGCATCGTCAACGCGGCTGAAAAGTTGAAGGTGAAGAAGGTCCTGTCGCCCGAATGCGGTCACGCCTACATGGCCATCCGCTGGGAAGGCCCGAACCTCATCGGACGGCCATTCAACTTCGAGGTGGTGCATGTGCTGGAGCTGCTCGACCAGTTGCGGCGCAAGGGCGTGCTCAAGATGAAGTCGAAATTCGATACCCCGGTGACAGTGCACGACCCCTGCCAGATCGTGCGCCGCGGCGGCGTGCTGGAAGCGCCCGAGCCGCTGGTGAACACGGTGGCCTCCGAGGTGCGGCTGATGACCGACCACAACAAGTGGAACTGGTGTTGCGGCGGTGGCGGTGGCGCTTCGGCCATCCATACCGAGGAGGCCGAGGCACTGCGCGCCAAGGCCTTCATGGTGAAGAAGCGGCAGATCGAGGAAACCGGGGTCAATACCGTGGTGACCTTCTGCGCGAACTGCCGCATCGTCATCGAAGAGGCCTTCGACCACTACAACATGGACACCCAGCTGCTCGGCCTGACCGAACTGTTGGCCGAGCATCTCGATGACGAGGACGCCGCAGGCGAGGAGGCGAAGTCATGAGCACGATCCAGAACGACAGCGACTTCCGCGCCGCGCTCGCGGCACTGACGGTGCCGCAGCAACGCCTGGTGGCGGCGCGGTTCGTCGAGAATGTGGGCACGCTCACCAACGATCCGCGCGTCAAGGCGGCCATCCACGCTGCCCGGCGCGCCGACATCAGCGCCCCCGAGCTGGAGGTGGTCTATTCGGCGGCCAAGACCGCGGCCATCGAGTCCTACACCCACTGTGGCCAGCAGGGCGACTGGATGAGCCAGGCCGGCCACTTCGTCGCCGAGGCCGCCGCGACCAGCGTCACGCCGGAACCCAAGGCGGTGAATCTGGCCTGGGACGTGGCGATGCGGGCGCGCATGGCGCGCACCTGCGCGACCATCGCCGAGGGGCAGGGCACCGAGAACCGCGAGGCGGAACAGCAGTACCGCATCCTCGCCGACTTTCTGAGCAACAAGGGCTGAGCCGCGCCGAAGCGGAACGAAGCCGCCCAAGGACGCGCACAAGGACGAATCCATGAGCAAACGTGTCGTAGTCGATCCCATCACCCGCATCGAGGGCCATCTGCGCATCGAGGCGGAAACCGACGAATCCGGGCGCATCACCCGCGCCTCCAGCGCCGGCACCATGGTGCGTGGCATCGAGATCATCCTCAAGGGGCGCGACCCCCGCGACGCCTGGGCCTTCGCCCAGCGCATCTGCGGCGTGTGCACCCTGGTGCATGGCATGGCCTCGATCCGCTCGGTGGAGGATGCGCTGCGCTACGAGATTCCGCCCAATGCCGAGCTGATCCGCAACCTGATGATCGGCGCGCAGTACATCCATGACCATGTCATGCACTTCTACCACCTGCACGCCCTCGACTGGGTGGACGTGGTCTCGGCGCTGAAGGCCGATCCCAAGGCCACCTCGCAGCTGGCGCAATCGATCTCGCGCTGGCCGAAGTCCTCGCCGGGCTATTTCGAGGACGTCAAGAAACGCATCCAGACCTTCGTCGAATCCGGCCAGCTTGGCATATTCTCCGGCGGCTACTGGGGTCACCCGGCCTACAAGCTGCCCCCTGAGGCCAACCTGATGGCGGTGGCGCATTATCTGGAGGCGCTCGCATGGCAGCGCGAGGTGGTCAAGCTGCACGCCATCTTCGGTGGCAAGAACCCGCACCCGATGTTCGTGGTGGGTGGCGTGCCCTGTGCCATCAGCGTCGATCCGGGCCACACCGGCCAGGGCGCTGGGCCGCGTTTCCGTGGCGGCCAGGATGCCACCTCGGTCAACATGGTCGGCCTGCAGAAGGTGCAGAACGTCATCCAGCAGATGCGCGAGTTCGTCGACCAGGTCTATGTGCCGGATACGCTCGCCATCGCCAGTTTCTACAAGGATTGGGGCGCGCAGGGCGAAGGCCTGGGCAATTTCCTGTGCTATGGTGACTTTCCGGCGCAGAACATCTGGGAACCGGATTCGTTCATGTTCCCGCGCGGCGCCATCCTCAACCGCGACCTGTCCACCATTCATCCGGTCGACCTGCATGCCGACACCGAGATCCAGGAATTCGTCAGTCACGCCTGGTACAAGTACAGTGGTGGCGATGGCCAGGGCCTGCATCCCTACAAGGGCGAGACCGAATTCGACTACACCGGTCCGAAGCCGCCTTATGATTACCTGGATGTCGATGCCAAGTATTCCTGGATGAAGTCGCCGCGCTGGAAGGGCCATGCCATGGAGGTGGGACCGCTCGCCCGGGTGCTGATGCTGTATGCCAAGGGGCACGAGCAGACCAAGGATCTGGTGCATATGACCCTGAAGCACCTCGACGTGCCGGTCGAGGCGCTGTACTCCACCCTGGGGCGCACCGCC
>CAZOZD010000237.1:0-3611 GCA_964584195.1 uncultured Burkholderiales bacterium | reverse complement strand
AGGCCGGCTTCGTCCTTCATCGTACCGTCCGGATTGAGCAGGTTGGCATAGGGCAAGTTCAATGCGCCGGGGATGTGACCGGCGCGCAGGCCCGGCCGGGGCTCGGGCGCCTCGCCGCGGAAGCGGGCGGCGGGACGGGCATCGACGATCTGCCAGTCGCCCAGCTTGGCCGCCGCGGCCACCTGGCTCACGTCCTTGACCAAATGCGCCTGGCGCTGGACGGTGATGTGCCGGTCGCGGGTGACGGGGGGCATGTCCTCGACCGCCCGGCCCTCGGCGCGCCACTTCGGGAACCCGCCGTCCAGAACCGCCACATCGGTCTTGCCCATCAGGCGGAACAGCCACCAGACGCGGGCGGCCGAGAACAGGCCCATCCCGTCATAGACCACCACCTGATGCCCGTCGCCGATCCCGAGCGCGCGCATCCGGCTCATGAACTTCTCGACCGGCGGGGCCATGTGCGGCACGGGCGAGCGGTGGTCGGACAGGTCGTCGATATCGACGAAGCGCGCGCCGGGGATGTGCCCCGCGTCGTATTCAGCCCGCGCGTTGCGGCCCATCTCGGGCAGATACCACGAGGCGTCGATCACCCGCAGGTCGGGGTCGGCCAGATGCTCGGCCAGCCAGCGGGTCGAGACCAGGGTGCGGGGATCGTCGGCTTGCATGGCGGGCACCTCGGCACGGATCCTGCCACCGATACAGGCGCGGAGCGCCCTTGCGCAAGCGCAACCGGGCGGCCGGTCGTGACGCCGCGTTCAGGTTTACGCGAACGTAAACTAGCGGCAGTATGTCCCGCATGTGCCGCCGGGTGACGAGATGCTCGAGACCGACCTGCTGACCATCCGCGAGATGTGCGACCGTTTCGGGGTCACACCCCGGACCCTGCGCTTCTATGAGGCGAAGGAGTTGCTGTTCCCCGTCCGCAGGGGGCAGCACCGCCTCTACACCCGGCGCGACCGTGGCCGGCTCAAGCTGATCCTGCGCGGCAAGCGATTCGGCTTCGCGCTGGAGGAGATGCGCCAGCTCCTCGACCTCTACGACCGGGGCGATGCGCAGGCCGAACAGCTTCGCCGCACCTATGCCGCCGCCGCCGCCCGCCTGGCCGAGATGGAGCGCCAGCGCGCCGAGCTGGACGAGGCCATCGCCGAATTGCGCGCCGACCTGGCCTGGGGGGCCGAACGCCTCGCCGCCTTCGGCCGTGCCGCCGCCGAATGATCCCGCCGTTTCAACGGAGACCCTAATGCCCGCCTATGCCGCCCCCGTCGCCGACCTCCAGTTCCTGCTGCACGACGTGCTGGAGGTGCCCGCGCAGGACATCCCCGGCTATGCCGACCTCGACCGCGACTTCACCGCCGCCATCCTGGACGAGGCCGGAAAGCTCGCCCGCGACGTGCTGGCGCCCCTGAATGCGGTGGGCGACCGGCAGGGCTGCCGGCTGGAGAACGGAATCGTCTATACACCCGACGGGTTCAAGGCGGCCTTCGAGGCGATGAAGGACGGCGGCTGGAACGGCATCGACCTGCCCGAGGACTTCGGCGGCCAGAACCTGCCGGCGGTGATGAGCACGGCGACGGGCGAGATCTTCTGCGCCGCCAACATGGCGCTGAACATGTATCAGGGCCTGACCCACGGGGCGATCAACGCGTTGCTCGCCCATGCCAGCGCCGAGCAGAAGGCCACCTATCTGCCGAAGATGGTCAGCATGGACTGGACCGGCACCATGAACCTGACCGAGCCGCATTGCGGCACCGATCTGGGGCTGATCCGCACCAAGGCCGAACCGCAGGCGGACGGATCCTATCGCATCACCGGCCAGAAGATTTTCATCTCGGCGGGCGATCACGACCTGGCCGAGAACGTGATCCATCTGGTGCTGGCCAAGGCGCCGGGCGGGGGCGAAGGGACCAAGGGCATCAGCCTGTTCCTGGTGCCGAAGTTCCTGGTCAACGGCGACGGCAGCTTGGGCGCGCGCAACGCCGTCTCGGTCGGCAAGATCGAGGAGAAGATGGGCATCCACGGCAACGCCACCTGCGTGATGAACTACGACGGGGCGACCGGCTGGCTGGTGGGCGAGCTGCACAAGGGCATGCGCGCCATGTTCGTGATGATGAACGAGGCGCGCCTCGGCGTGGGCGTGCAGGGCTATGCCCAGGCCGATGCCGCCTATCAGGCGGCGCGCGCCTATGCGCTCGACCGCCGGCAGGGCCGGGCGGTGACGGGCGCAGCCGATCCCGCCGCCGCCGCCGACCCGCTGATCGTGCACCCGGATGTGCGGCGGATGCTGATGGACCAGAAGAGCTTCGTCGAGGGGGCCCGGGCGCTGACGCTCTGGGGTGCCACGCTGATCGACCGGGCGCACCGCCTCAAGGATGCGCAGGCCGAAGGGCTGATCTCGCTCTTGACCCCGGTGATCAAGGGCTTCCAGACCGACCAGGGCTTTGCCATGACCGTGCAGGCCCAGCAGGTTTTCGGCGGGCACGGCTATATCGAGGAATGGGGGATGTCGCAGTTCGCCCGCGACGCCCGGATCGCGATGATCTACGAGGGCGCGAACGGGGTGCAGGCGCTCGACCTCGTGGGCCGCAAGCTCGCGGCCGAGGGCGGCAAGCCGGCGATGGCCTTCTTCGAGATGGTCAAGGACTTCATCAAGGCCAACGAGGGCGACGCGGCGCTCAAGCGCGACATCCTCGACCCGCTCAAGGCCGCATCCAAGGACCTGCAGGCGGCGATGATGTTCTTCATGGAGCGGGGGATGAAGGACCCGAACGCGGCGCTCGCCGGTTCGACCGACTTCATGCACCTGTTCGGGCATGTCTGCCTGGGGTTCATGTGGGCGCGGATGGCGAAGGTGGCGCAGGCGGCGCTGGCCGAGGGGCGGGGTGACGCCACGTTCCACCGGACGAAGCTGGCCACCGCGCGCTACTATATGAGCCGTCAGTTGCCGGCGACCGCCCTGCACCTGGCCCGCATCCGCTCGGGCGCCGAGCCGGTGATGGCGCTGGAGGCAGAGGCCTTCTGAGACGGGGGGAGACGATGCCCAAGCGCCTGCGCCTGACCCGGCGGTTTCCGGTGGCGATGACCGAGGACGGCTACCGCCGTCTGAAGCGCTTCGCCACTGAGGCCGGGCTGGACGAGGGCGAGGCGCTGTCGTTCCTCTTCGAGAACTTCGACAGCGTCACCCATGCCGAGAACCTGACCCACCGCCTGCGCCTGTTCAACGCCGAGCTCGAGACCCGCAAGGGCTGAGCCGACCCCTGGGGGAGGGGGGCCGATGACCGATCTGCCGCTCGCACCGTCGCCCTGGATGCGCGAGGAGCATGTCGCGCTGCAGGACGTGCTGCGCGACTTCCTGGCCCGCGAATGGACCCCGCAGATCCCGCGCTGGCGGGCGCAGGGCGAAATGGACCGCGACTGCTGGCTCCAGGCGGGGCGGATGGGTCTGCTCTGCGCTTCGATCCCCGAGGCCTACGGCGGGGCGGGGGGCGACTTCGGCCACGAGGCGGTGATCGCGATGGAATCGGCGCGCGCCAACCTCGCGTCCTGGGGCAACGGGGTCCATTCGGGGATCGTGGCGCATTACCTGCTGGCCTACGGCACCGAGGCGCAGAAGC
>CAZOZD010000236.1:0-3627 GCA_964584195.1 uncultured Burkholderiales bacterium | reverse complement strand
CAGCGTCGGCACCACCAGGAGATGCGCGACCGCCCAGGTCTTGAACCCTGTGAGCTGCGGGTGGCGGACGTAACGGGTGATCGCGGTCTTCATCCCCGAAGCGGCGAAGAAGTAGAAGGCGATCAGCACCAAGAGGTTGTTGAGGTGCCGCAGGAACGGCGGCGGCGACCAGAGCCAGATCGGATCGGCCCAGCGGTAGCCCAGCACCATCAGCACGATCGACAGCAGAAGCAGGATCGAGACCAGGCCCTTGCCGCCCTCGCCCATCACCGCCCGCCGGTCGGGCGCCAGCCGCTTGAACAGATGCGCGCCCGACCAGAGCGCCACGCCGAGGATCAGAAGGGGATAGCCCATGTCGCGCAACCTCTCACAGGGTCCGTTCCAGCGCGGCAATGGCTTCGGCCCGGGCCAGCAGCCGCCGCGCCGCCACGATATGCAGGTTTTCGACGATCCTGCCATCCACCACCGCCACCCCCTCGCCGCGCGCCAGCGCCTCGGCATGGGCGGCGATCTGGCGGCGGGCGAGGTCCAGCGCCTCGGGCTCGGGGGCGAAGATGCGGTTGGCGATCTCCACCTGCACCGGATGGATCAGCGACTTGCCGTCGTAGCCCAGATCGCGGCCCTGAACGCATTCCCGCTCCAGCCCCTCGGCATCGCGGAAGGCGTTGTAGACCCCGTCCACCGCCACGATCCCCGCCGCGCGGGCAGCCAGCAGGCAGGTCTGCAGCGCCGCCATCAAGGGCGCGCGCTCGGGACCGGGGCGGCAGCCCAGTTCCTTGACCAGATCGTTGGTGCCCATGACGAACCCCGCCATCCGCGGCGCCCGGGCGATGGCGGCGGCGTTCAGCACGCCCGCGCAGGTCTCCATCATCGCCCAGATGCGGGTTGCGGCCGTCTCGGGCCGGGCATCGAGCCGGCGCGCCAGATCCTCCGCCTGCTCCGGCCCGTCCACCTTGGGCAGCAGGATCGCCTCGGGGCGGGTCCCGGCGATGACCTCGAGGTCCGCGGGCCCCCAGGGGGTGTCGAGCGCGTTGATCCGCACCAGCCGCGCCCGCGGCCCGAAATCGGTCTCGCTGAGCGCCTGCGCCAGGGTCTGCCGCGCGGCCGCCTTCTCGTCCGGGGCGACGGCGTCCTCGAGGTCGAAGATGATCGCATCCGCCGGCAGTTCCGCCGCCTTGGCCAGCGCCCGCAGCTTCGAGCCGGGGATGTAGAGTACGGACCGGTAGGGGCGGCTGTCCATGATTCGCCTCGGGGTGCTGGGCTGGGCGCGTTCCCACCACCATCGGCGCCGTTGCGCAAGCGAAACTTGCTGCATCGCAGCGAGGCGCGCCGCGTTAACCGGTTTTCAGCGGTTCGGGCGCAGGCTGGTCCGATCGCAATCCCGGAGGACACGATGCCCGCCCGCCTGCTCCTGCCCCTCCTCTGCCTCGCCCCGCCCCTGCCCGCGCTGGCCCAGGGGATGCCCTGCGCCCCCCGCGACCGGATGCTCGAGATCGTCATCGACCGGATGGGCGAGGCGCGCCAGGCCACCGGCACCGCCGGCCGCGGCGCCACGGTCGAACTCTTCGCCGGGCCGGACGGCACCTGGTCGATCCTTTTGCACCTGCCCGACGGGCGCTCCTGCCTGATGGCCAACGGCACCGATTTCGAGGCCACGCGCGGCCTGCAACCGGCCCGCGGCCGCCCGGCCTGAGGCTGGCAGCGATAACGGCCCGCGGCCGCGCTTGCGCGGCGCGGGGCGAGCGCGTAACCCCCGGTCAAGCCAAACCAGAACCGGAGGGGACCATGGCCCGACCCAGGATTGCACTCATCGGCGCCGGCCAGATCGGCGGCACGCTCGCCCATCTGGCCGCGATCAAGGAACTCGGCGACATCATCCTCTTCGACATCGCCGAGGGCACGCCGCAGGGCAAGGCGCTCGACATCGCCGAGAGCGGCCCGTCCGAAGGGTTCGACGCCCACCTCAAGGGCACCAACGACTATGCCGACATCGCCGGCGCCGATGTCTGCATCGTCACCGCCGGGGTGCCGAGGAAGCCGGGGATGAGCCGCGACGACCTCTTGGGCATCAACCTCAAGGTGATGAAGGCTGTGGGCGAGGGGATCAAGGCCCACGCGCCCGAGGCCTTCGTCATCTGCATCACCAACCCGCTGGATGCGATGGTCTGGGCGCTGCGCGAGTTCTCGGGCCTGCCGCACCACAAGGTCGTGGGCATGGCCGGCGTGCTCGACTCGGCCCGCTTCCGGCATTTCCTGAGCCTCGAGTTCGGGGTCTCGATGCGCGACGTCACCGCCTTCGTGCTGGGCGGGCACGGCGACACGATGGTGCCGCTGGTGCGCTATTCGGCCGTGGGCGGCATCCCGCTGCCGGATCTCGTGACGATGGGCTGGACCACGCAGGAGCGGCTGGACAAGATCGTCCAGCGCACCCGCGACGGCGGGGCCGAGATCGTGGGCCTGCTCAAGACCGGCTCGGCCTTCTACGCGCCCGCCACCAGCGCCATCGAAATGGCGGTGGCCTACCTCAAGGACCACAAGCGTGTCCTGCCCTGCGCGGCCTTCTGCGACGCCGAATACGGGCTCGGCGGGCTCTATGTGGGCGTGCCCACGGTGATCGGCGCCGGCGGGGTCGAGAAGGTGATCGAGATCGCGCTCGACCCGGCCGAACGGGCGATGTTCGATCACTCGGTGAACGCCGTGCGCGGGCTCGTGGCCGCCTGCAAGGGGATCGACCCCTCGCTCGCCTGACCGTCCGGGCGGGGCCGGCCCACCGGCCCCGCCCGCGCGGCCCCATGCCTGACCCGTTGCCCTCGCCCCCCCGACCCGCTATCACCCGGCCGACGGAGCGGTGGCCGAGTGGTCGAAGGCGCACGCCTGGAAAGTGTGTAGGCGGGGAACCGTCTCGAGGGTTCGAATCCCTCCCGCTCCGCCACTTGCCCTCGCGAAAGCGTTCTCCCGATCCGGCTGCGGCCGGATTTTTCCGTTGTTTTCGAGGGTTATGCGGGAGAGGCTGAGCACCGACCCCGCGGCCATGTTGCCCGGAAGCAGTCTCTCAGGGCCGATATTCTCCGGACCTCATGACTGCCACGTTCCAGTGTTGAGCTCTCATGCAATTGATTTCATTCAATATTCCGGATCCACCCTGAACACTTCGCTTTCTGTGCCATTTGCGAGATGGAACAGAAATCGAACATAGCCGACGCTCATCCAAGGCGTTAATGTCTCGGAATTTTTACACCATCAGCCGTCGGCTTGCGACGGGTTGTGCCTCAACTCGGTCGCCAGTTCGGCTCCTATGGTGGCAACAGCGCCCGTTCTGCTGGTGCGAGCGCATCGATCCGCGCCTTGCCGAGTTGTCGACAACCGGCAAGATCAGCAAGAAACCGCACCCCTGACACGCCTGCTGGCAGAGGTGGCCTGATGGCTGGGATCACGCTCATATCGTACATCCGCAGAGAAGAGGTCGCACGTTCTAGGTCGAACGACCAGCCCAGCGCCGACTGTATATCGCGCCCGAGTGTGTCGGCCACCACGGTGTGAAGCTTAAGTATGAGGTCGTGGAGCTCGATCCGCGCCTCGATATCGGAAACAAGCTCTGCGAGTGAGAAACCGCCTGCGGCCGGCTGG
>CAZOZD010000235.1:0-3641 GCA_964584195.1 uncultured Burkholderiales bacterium | reverse complement strand
GCGGCGGCGCCAACGGCGCGCGCATCCGCCTCGCGCCGCAGAAGGACTGGGCGGTCAACGAACCCGGGCAACTTGCCAGGGTGCTCGCCGTGCTGGAAGACATCCAGTGCGCATTCAACGCCCAAAGCGAGCGCAAGGTATCGCTGGCCGACCTGATCGTACTCGGCGGCGGTACCGCGGTCGAGGCCGCGGCCCGGGCCGGCGGCCATGCCATCGAGGTGCCGTTCACGCCAGGACGCAGCGATGCCAGCCAGGCACAGACCGACGTGGTTTCGTTCGAGGTGCTGGAACCCGTGGCCGACGGCTTCCGCAACTACATCCGGGTGACCGGCGTGGCCGCCGAGGAACGGCTGCTCGACAAGGCGCAGCTGCTCACCCTGAGCGCGCCTGAAATGACGGTGCTGGTCGGCGGCCTGCGGGTGCTGGGCGGCAATGTCGGCGGCAGCCGGCACGGCGTGTTCACAGACCGGCCCGGCGTGCTCGGCAACGACTTCTTCGTGCATCTGGTCGACATGGGCACCGAGTGGACCCCCACCGACGCCACGGCCGAGACATTCGAAGGCCGCGACCGCAGGACCGGTGAACTCAAGTGGACCGCCACCCGGGTCGACCTTGTGTTCGGTGCCAACGCCCAGCTGCGGGCCATCGCCGAGGTCTACGCCCAGGATGACGCCGGGGAAAGGTTTGTGCGCGATTTCGTGGCGGCCTGGGTCAAGGTGATGAACCTCGACCGCTTCGACCTGAGGGCATGAGCGCCGCAGCCGAGCTGCGAAAATTCGGCGTATCGCCGGTATCCAAGCGGGTTCCCTCACCCGCGCCCCCTGTGGGCCTCCGGCAAACGGAGGCACGGAGCCGAGGGCGGATGCCTTCGGCGGGGTGGATACGGGGAGGTGGCAGCGCGGGTGCGCAGCACCGGCGCGGACCAGGGCGGCGTCGGCAAACTGACCACGCACCACGGCAAGGTTGCAGCAAGGTGCTGTGACCGCAGTCCAGGCAGGCACGGTGGAACCGGGTAGGCGCGTGACTGGCGGGGCGGGGGGGGTGAAATGGCGCCCCCGGAACACCACAATTAGACTTCCAGCGTCTCCGGGCCGGGGTGAATCATCCAGCCTCGGCGCAGTGGCGGGTTTGTAACCCGCCCATCCCGGCTTGTCGTATTCCCTACACCGACTAGACGCTCCATCTCCCTGTATTCATTGACTCTTATCGCATGGCACAGGGTTTGCAGGGATAGCCTTGTCGCATCCATCCAGGCCGCCCATGTCCACCGTCATCGCCCCCGAGATCGTCAAGCGCAGCAAGGCGCTTTCGGTCAGCCCGCTCAAGGTGAGCCAGCCGGTGGGCGCGGCCCTGGCCTTCCTCGGTGTGCAGCGCGCCATCCCCATGCTGCATGGATCGCAGGGCTGCACCGCGTTCGCCAAGGTGTTCTTCGTGCGCCATTTCCGCGAACCCATCCCCTTGCAGACCACCGCCATGGATCAGGTGGCCACGGTGATGAGTGCCGACGAGAACGTGGTGCAGGGCCTCGACACCATCGCCGGCAAGAGCGCGCCGGCCCTGATCGGCCTGCCCACCACCGGGCTGTCCGAGACCCAGGGGGTGGACATCCAGCGTGTGGTGCGTGAATTCCGCGCCCAGCACCCGGAGCACGATGCACTGCCGGTGGTGGCGGTGAACACGCCCGATTTCACGGGTTGCCTGGAAAGCGGCTTCGCGCTGGCGGTGCAGGCGATGATCGAAACACTGGTGCCGGACGACACCACCCGCGCCGGCCAGCGTCACCGCCAGGTGAATATCCTCGCCGGCGCCATGCTCACCCCCGGCGATCTGGAACACATCAAGGAACTGGTGGAGGCCTTCGGGCTGCGGCCGGTGGTGTTCCCGGACATCAGCGATTCGCTCGACGGCCATCTCACCGAACTGGATTTCAGCCCGATCACGGTGGGCGGCACGCTGGTGAGCGAGATCCGCCATCTGGGCGAGGCCGTGGCCACCCTGGTCATCGGCCGTTCGCTCGACGCCGCTGCGGATGCACTGCACCAGCGCAGCGGCGTGCCGGACTGGCGCTTCGACAGCCTGATGGGGCTGGATGCGGTGGATGCATTCGTCGCCGCCCTGGCCGAAATCAGCGGCCAGCCGGTGCCGGAGAAGATCGAGCGACAGCGCGCGCAGTTGCAGGATGCCATGGTGGACACCCATTTCATGCTCGGCTTCGGGCGCTTCGCCATCGCCGCCGACCCGGACCTGCTCTACAGCCTGGCTGGCCTGGTGAGCGGGATGGGCGGCGAGGTGGTGGCTGCGGTGGCGCCCGCCCGGGCGCCGGTGCTCGAATCGGTGCCGGCGGCACAGGTGCGGCTGGGCGACCTGGAAGATCTGGAGATCGCCGCGCGCAGCCAGGGCGCGGACCTGATCCTGGCCAACTCGCACGCTGCCGGGACTGCCAGCCGCCTGGGCCGGCCGCTGCTGCGGGTCGGTTTCCCGCAATACGACCTGATCGGCGGCTACCAGCGCCTCTGGGTGGGTTACCGCGGCACCCGCCAGGCCCTGTTCGACCTGGCCAACCTCATGGTCGGTCTCGGCCATGGCGAGGTGACGCCCTACCGCTCGATCTATGCCAGCCGCCCGGAGGCGTCGTCGCATGCGCCATCTGAGACTCGTCCACTGCACTGAAAGGTCCGCCAGCATGCGCCTCAAGATCGCCTTTGCCAGCAGCGACCGGACCCGTGTCGACCAGCACTTCGGCGCCGCCGGGGCATTCGCCATCTACGCGATCGATCCCGGTGCGGAAAGCCGTCTCGTCGCAGTGGCCGAGTTCCATGACCGGGATGTGGTCATGGACGGCCACGAAGGCAAGCTGGCGGGCAAGATCGCCCTGCTCGAGGGCTGCGCCGCGGTGTATTGCAATGCGGTCGGCGCATCGGCGATCCGCCAGTTGCTGGCCGCCGGCATCCAGCCCATGAAGGTGGAGGAAGGCACCGCCATCGACGCCATCCTGCGCGAGCTGGGCGAGAGCCTCGCCGGTGAGCCCCCGGCCTGGATGGCCAGACACCTGCACCGCGGCGATTCGGACCGCTTCGCCGCCATGGCGGCGGAAGGATGGTCGGAATGATCGAGACCCGGGTCCGCGTCGTCGCCGCCCGCCCCGGCGTCGCCTGGGTCGAACCCAGCGAACCGGCGGGCTGCGGCGCATGCCAGGCCAGCGGCCAGTGCGCCATCTCCGGCCTTGGGCGCTTCCTGTCCGGGCGCCGGCCACCGATCGCCATTGCCTGCGAGGGCGCCCGGGCCGGCGAGGAGCGCACCCTGGCGGTGAGCGAGGCCGATCTGCTGCGCGCCGGCCTGTTCGCCTACCTGCTGCCGGTGGTGCTGGCGGTCGGCGCCGCGGCCCTGGCCGGTCAGGCCGGCCAATCCGATTCCATTGCCGCACTGGCCGCCACGGCTGGACTGCTGGGCGGACTCCTGCTCGGTCGCCGCTTCGGCCGCCCGGCCACCCTCACCCCCATCGAAAGTCATTCCACGACCTCCGGAGAACACCCATGAACACCGCCACCGCCACCGCCGAACGCGACCCCATCCTGGACACCGACTTCATCAAGGAGATGGTCAAGCAGATGCGCGCCATCGACAGCTACGGCACCTACGAC
>CAZOZD010000234.1:0-3684 GCA_964584195.1 uncultured Burkholderiales bacterium | reverse complement strand
GGCATGAGGTTGGCGCGCGCGGCATACACGGCGGCGGTGTAGCCGGCCGGGCCGGAACCAAGGATGAGAAGACGGGAATGCTTGGCGGACATGGGGTTCTCCGGATCGATGGCTAGGGTGAAACTGGATATGGGGTCATGCGAATCGTTCGCAAGTGAGATGCCATTCTACATGGCAGCGGCTGCGGTTCAGAGCGACTCGCGACACAATGCCGCTGCCCCCGGCCAGTCGCCGGCGGCGAGGCGGCGGTTCAGCTCGACCACCGCGCGCGGTGTCAATGTGCGCGCCAGGGCCACCTGATTTGCCTTCAGGTAGGCCAGGGTGTCGGGGTCATTGCGCTCGATCCGCTCCAGCAAGCCCTCCAGCGGGCTGGGTGCGACCCGCGCCGGGACGGCGCCTGAATCGAAAGCGGCATCGAAATCGAGTGCCGTGGTCGCCTCGCCGGCATCGGTCACCGGCAGGGCAATGCCGGCCTCGCCGATCGGCGCCGGCGGTTCGGCCATGCCCGGGGGCAGGTAAGCGATCTTGTCGAGGCCGGCCCAGATGGCGCGCAGGGTCTTGTCGAGTTCGGCCGCCGCGTCGCGCAGCCGGGGCTCGGTCTGGCTGGGCGGATCGCGCCGGCGCACGCTGGCATGCAGCATGTTGAGGCGCAGTTGCAGCACCCCGGCGCCGATCTGCCGGGCCGCCTCATGCGCCTCGGTCACCGCCACCTCTGCGGCTTCCGGACGCCCCTCGACCAGATGGGCATGGATCAGGCGCAGACGGGTACCCTCCTCCAGCATGAACACGCGCAGGCGATCGAGATAACGCGTCTCGTCGCCCTCCACGGCGAGCAGGCCGGCATCCAGATCCAGCCCCTCGATGTACGGCAGGTGGGCCGGCGGCGGGGCGCTCCGGGCCAGCGGCACGCGCCGTTCAAGCTCGCGCCGCTGGCGTTCGACCAGATGGGCGAACAACAGGACCAGGATCAGCAGCGCGGCAGCGGCGCCACCCCAGTGCAGCCAGGGGGTGAAGGGCAGCGTCCCGATCCCCGGCCGAAGCCGGACCAGGCCCCAACTCCCGTCCGCATCCTCCAGTTCCAGGCGGGCGTCGACCCGCGCGAAGGTCCCCAGGCCGGCCAGCTGAAGGCGGGCCGCCTCCTGTGGCAGACGCTGGCCGAGCAGGGCCGGCACCCCCCCCGCCACGACCCGGCCATCCGGCGCCAGCAGCAGCAGTGTGGATGCAGCATCCTCGTCCGGCCGACCGAACCAGTCGTCAAAGACAAGATCGAACAGCAGCAATGCAGCCACCTGGGAACGCCCGGCCTCGCCGGCATGCAGGGGAACATACAGGCGCAATGCCGGCGCACCGTCCGAACCCACCGGCGTGCTGCCGGCCTGACCGCGCAAACCGGCATGCAAGGCCAGCGGCACGGTCGCACCAGCGGCGAGGGGGATGGTTTGCGGCTCGACCCGGATCGGCTCGCCGGTGAAATCGGCCAGCCAGACAGCGCTGGCGCCACTGGCGCGCCAGCGCTGGCGCAATTCATCGGCCACGATCGGGTCGGCGGGCGGGCGCAAGCCCAGCCCGGCATCCACCAGCGCCGCGGAAGGCGCGCCCGCCACCGCCCGGACCGCATCCAGTCGCTGCCGCGCCGCCGCCGCGCGCGCTTCCAGACTGGCCCGCGCCTCCACCTGCCAGGCCGAAAGAGCACGATCCTGCTGCCAGGCCAGCCCGATCAGGCCGAGCAGGACGGCAAGCAGCACATGGCCCAGCCCCAGCCAGATGCGCCGGGCAGTGGAGGGTGAATCGGATTCTGGCATGGCCACCTTTCGCGCGATCGGGGGATTTCTGCCTTCTCCCGCATGGAGAAGGGCCGGGATGAGAGAGGATCGCATCCATGCGCCGATTTCATGGCTGCGTGCCTCGGGATTATCCCAAATTCCGCATCGACTTCATTTGTTCATCCCGGATTGTGATTTTCACCCCCCGATGAGGGAAGCTTGGGGTGCGGCGCAAGCTGCCCGATTGGGTAGATAATCACCCGCTGACCCATGCTCCGGCTTCGAGCACACCATGACCACGGCCCACGCCCACCCGACCCTGGCGCAAGCCTTCCCCTACTGGCTCAAGCTGGGCTTCATCAGTTTCGGCGGACCGGCCGGGCAGATCGCCATGATGCACCAGGAGCTGGTCGAGAAACGGCGCTGGATCTCGGAGCACCGCTTCCTGCACGCGCTCAACTACTGCATGCTGCTGCCCGGGCCGGAAGCGATCCAGCTGGCCATCTACATCGCCTGGCTGATGCACGGCGTCGCCGGCGCGGTGGTGGCCGGGGTGCTGTTCTTCCTGCCCGCGTTCGCGCTGCTCTCCGTGCTGGCGGGGGTGTACCTCGCCTTCGGTGACGTGCCGCTGGTGCAGGGGATCTTCTACGGCATCAAGCCGGCGGTGGTGGCGATCGTGCTGTTCGCGGCCTGGCGCATCGGCAGCAAGGCGCTCAAGAACGAAGTGCTGTACGCCATCGCCGCGTTGGCCTTCGTCGGCATATTCTTCTTCAAGATCGGCTTTCCATGGATCGTACTCGCCGCCGCCATCGCCGGCATGATCGGCGGCAAGCTGGCGCCAGACCGGTTCAAGGCCGGCGGCGGCCATGCTGCATCGGACAAGCAATATGGTCCGGCGCTGATCGACGACGACACGCCGCCCCCGCCGCATGCGGCGTTCTCCTGGGGCCGGCTGGCCGTCAAGGTCACCGGCTTCTTCGCCCTCTGGGCCGGCGTCCTGTGGGCCATATCCGGCAATGCCACGCTCACCGCGATGGGTGAATTCTTCACCAAGGCTGCATTCCTCACCATCGGCGGCGCCTACGCCGTATTGCCCTATGTATACCAGGGCGCGGTCGAGCAACACGGCTGGCTGACCGGCGTGCAGATGATGGACGGCCTCGCCCTGGGCGAGGCCACGCCCGGCCCATTGATCATGATCGTGACCTGGGTCGGCTACCTCGGTGGCGTCGCCAAGGAGGTCGCTGCCGACCCGATCGCGGCCGGACTCGCCGGCGCCACGGTGGCCACCTTCTTCACCTTCCTGCCCTCGTTCCTGTTCATCCTGGCCGGCGGGCCGCTGGTTGAATCGACCCGGGGCGACCTCAAGTTCACCGCTCCGCTCACCGCCATCACCGCCGCCGTGGTCGGCGTCATCCTCAACCTGGCGGTGTTCTTCGCCTGGCACACCTTCTGGCCGCAAGGCACCGAGGCGGAGCCGTTCGCCGGCCCATTCCAAGGCTTGCAGGTGGTGGTCGCCATTGCCGCATTCATCGCCCTGTGGAAATACAAGGCGGACATCATGAAGGTGATCGGCGCATGCGCTCTGGTCGGCCTGGTGTACACCCTCGCGCTTGCCGGCTGAGCACGACTTCATGTGCCCCGCGCAGCACTCCCGCCCGCGCCCAGCCCGCGTGCATGACTATCCGCCCAGGATCAGCACACTCGCCAGCAGGGCCAGCAGCACACCCAGCCAGATCAGCCCAGCATTCGACCACAGGCGCATGCGGGCCTCGATGAGTGGTGGACGGCGAGGCGGTGTATCCGGCTCCGGCGCGACCGGCACAGGCGGGCCGTCTGACCGTGCGACTGCGCACCACAGTCGCTCCAGCCCGACCACCAGGTCACCCGCCGGCAGGATCGGCGCCCGCGGCGGTGCGGC
>CAZOZD010000233.1:0-3696 GCA_964584195.1 uncultured Burkholderiales bacterium | reverse complement strand
TCGTGATCACCGCCTGCGTCGGCTGGGCGCAGGCCTTCGCCGCCCAGCTCATCCGTGACCAGCCCCTGCTGGCCGAGCCGCATGCCGAGGCCCGGGTGCTGGCCCGGCTCGACCGCGCCACGCCGCTGGAGCTTCTGGAGCGCCAGGGCGGTTGGGTGAAGGTGCGAGCGGAGCGCGAGGAAGGCTGGGTGCGTCTCCTGGCGATCCGGCGCGACAGTGTCAGCGGCCCGGGCGCGGCCGAGATCGTGGGCCTGTTCAGGACCGCCGACAGCGGCGCGCCGAGTGGCCGGCTGGTGGCGGTGTCCGGTTTGCGCGGCCTGCCCGCGGCGCGCAGTTCGGCGCATGCGCTCATCCTTGCCATCGGCGACTACGGCACCGGCATTCCGCCGCTCAAGGGGGTGCGCCACGACGCCGACGCGGCGGTGATGATGGCCAATGGCATGGGGGTGCCGAGTCCGAACATCACCGTGTTGCGTGATGGCGAATTGACCCTGGCAGGGTTGCGGCGCGCGTTCGACGCGCTGGAGGCCCGGGTGGCACCGGGCGACCAGGTGTTCATCTATTACTCCGGGCACGGCACCCGTCAGGCGGTACCCGGCGGCAACGGCGAACGTTGCGCCGAGGCCTTGTTGGCGGCGGATGGTCAGGCCATGCTGGATGAGGAGCTGGAGGCACGCCTGCGCCGGCTGGCCGAGCGGGCGCGGCGGGTGGTGAGCTTTTTCGATGCCTGCCATTCGGGCGGGGTGACCACCCGCTCGCTGGGCGGCGACGGACTGACGCCCAAGTTCTGGGCCAAGTCCGGCACCGCCGCATGTGCTCAGCCCAGCAACGCCATCGCCCGGCTGACCGCGACGCGGTCGGTGGGCTCGGGTGCCGCGAACTTCGTGCACATCGCCGCCGCCCGCGCCGACGAGGTGTCTCTGGACGACCCCAAGCGCGGCGGACTCGCCACCCAGGCCTGGCTGGATTGCCTGGGCGGCGAGGCGCGTGATCTGGATGGCAGCGGCGGCCTTTCGGTGGCCGAGTTGCGTCAGTGCGCGCAGGGCATCATCAGCGCCCGGGTGGCCCGCTCGACCCAGTTCACGCCCCATCACGTCACCCTGACCGGCAACGAGGGCATGGTGTTCGGTCTTGCCGCCAGCGAGGGGGCTGCGGCCGTGCCGGGCAGCGTGCAGTCGGGGGCACTGGCGGCCCTGCACGACCTGTTCGCCAACCGCGACGACCGTCGCCGGGTGGAGTTCCGGGCCAGCCGTGACGGCTATCGGATCGGCCGCGACCGGGTCGGCTTCAGCCTGACATCAAGCCACCCCGGCCATGTGTACATCCTCATGGTCGGCAGCGACGGCAGCAGTTTCGACATGCTGTTCCCCAATCGCCGCGACAGCCAGAATTACCTGCGCGCCGGCGAGACTCTGAACCTGCCTCGCGCCGGCTGGGACATCGTCGCTGGCGGACCGCCCGGCGTGAACCACCTGCTCGCCATCGTCAGCGACATCCCGCGCGACTTTTCCGGCATCGGCATGCGCCCCACCGGTCCGTTTTCCTCGCTGGAGGCGGATCGTCCCGGTGCGAGGCGTGATATCCAGCTGGTGTTCGCCCAGCCCGAGGAGGATCGTTGCAAGCCACATGGCGCGACCCGCGCCCTGGCGGTCGTCGAGAGCTGTTCCGATGCCTATGGCGCAGCCCTGCTGGACATCCGGGAGGTGGAATGACTCCGGTGAATGGCCGGCGGCGCATCATTGTGGCCTGGCTGAGCCTGCATCTGGCCTGCTTCGGTCCGCTGGCAGCGGCGGATTCGGTTCCGTTGCCGGTGCATCCGGTGCCGGACCAGGCGGTCGATGCTGCGCCGGACGCGGCCGACGAGTTGCAGGAAAAGATGGTTTGGGGGCTGCTGCTCAAGCTGGTGGCGCCTACCGTGTTCGAAGTGGTGGGTAAATGGCTGGCGAAGAAGCTTTCGCCCCGCATCGATGCCCTGCTGCAGGGGGATGCGTCCACTTCCGCGCGGGTGGTCGCAGCCCCGGCGGCCGGCGTGTCCGCCGGGGCTGCGGCGGTGGCCAATACCCGCTTCGGATCGCCGCCGGTGCCGATGTTTGACGCGTCCGGCCATGAAAACTACCAGGCCGTGCATGTCGCCCTGGTGGCGGTCGATGCCCGGGGGCAGCCGGCGGGATTGCGCAATCTGGAGGAAGGTTTTGCCACCGGGGAGCGATTCAAGGTGCGGGTCCTGTCGACCTTCGATGCTTATCTGACGGTCGACAACATCACCCCGGCCGGGCTGCAGCGCCGGCTCTATCCGGCGCGCGAGGGGCATGTGCTGCGTCTGGAGGCCGGCAAGGAGGCCTTGTTTCCGGTCGAGGCGAATGCATTCTTCCAGTTCGCCGGTGCACTGGGCGAGGATCGGTTGCGCTTGTCGATCCACCATCCGGATGCCCTGCGGCCGGGACTGGCGGCGCAGACCCCGGTATTCCGCAAGGATGAGCCGTATGGCAGCAACTTCGTCCAGGAAGTGCCGGATGGACGCTATCCGGCCCTGATCGAGTCCTTGCGTGTGCGGCATCGTTGATCTGCGTCCCGTACCCGGTTCGCGCTGCCTGTCAAGGCTTTGATCGGGGCGGGCGGGGGAGTAGAATCCGCCCCCTTGTCCCCGGATTTTCCCCATGCGCATCGGCCCACATTTGCTCAAGAACGCCCTGATCGTCGCGCCCATGGCCGGCGTGACCGACCGGCCGTTCCGTCAGCTGTGCAAGCGCTTTGGCGCCGGGCTGGCGGTGTCCGAGATGGTGACCTCCAACTCGCTGCTGTACGGTTCGGCCAAGACCCGGCGGCGTGCCAACCACGACGGCGAGACCGAGCCGGTCTCGGTGCAGATTGCCGGCGCCGACCCGGCGATGATGGCCGAGGCAGCGCGCCACAATGTCGACAACGGTGCCGCGATCATCGACATCAACATGGGTTGCCCGGCCAAGAAGGTATGCAACGTCATGGCCGGTTCGGCCCTGTTGCAGGACGAGATCCTGGTCGGCCGCATCCTTGAGGCGGTGGTGCGCGCCGTGCCGGAGGTGCCGGTGACCCTGAAGATCCGCACCGGCTGGGACAAGCAGCACCGCAACGCGCCCAACATCCTGAAGATCGCCGAGAACGCCGGCGTCCAGGCCCTGGCGGTGCATGGCCGTACCCGCGCCTGCGGCTATTCCGGCGAGGCGGAATACGACACCCTCCGGGCACTGAAGTCGGTGGCGCGCATCCCGATCATCGCCAACGGCGACATCACCAGCCCGGAAAAGGCGAAATACGTGCTCGATTACACCGGTGCGGATGCCCTCATGAGCGGCCGCGCCGCCCAGGGGCGGCCCTGGCTGTTCCGCGAGATCGGCCATTACCTGGCCCACGGCGAACGCCTGCCCGCACCGGAGGTGGAGGAGATCCATGCCATCCTGCTGGCGCACCTCGATGACCTGTACGCCTTCTACGGCGAGCTGACCGGGGTGCGCATGGCGCGCAAGCACATCGCCTGGTACACCCGTGGTCTGGCTGACTCGGCCGGCTTCCGGCATGCCATGAACCGGCTGGAGACGAGCCGCGAGCAGCGCGCCGCCGCCAGCGAATTCTTCGATCGCGCCGCGCAACGCAGCCGGCGCCTCGTCTATCTGGAGACTCCCGCGCAAGAACGGGAAGCCGCCTGAATCTGGGGAAGCG
>CAZOZD010000232.1:0-3699 GCA_964584195.1 uncultured Burkholderiales bacterium | reverse complement strand
TGGGCGTCAGGGCCGCCACCGAGTCGACGACGATGACATCGACCGCGCCGGAGCGCACCAGCATGTCTGCAATCTCCAGGGCCTGCTCACCGGTGTCGGGCTGGGAGATGAGCAGGTCGGCAACGTTCACCCCCAGTTTCTGGGCGTACTGGGGATCGAGCGCGTGCTCGGCGTCGATGAACGCGCAGGTGCCGCCGAGCTTCTGGGCCTCGGCGAGGATGTGGTACGTCAGCGTGGTCTTGCCCGAGGATTCCGGTCCATAGATCTCCACCACCCGGCCACGCGGCAGGCCGCCGACCCCGAGGGCAACATCGAGGCCAAGCGAGCCGGTGGAGATCACCTGCAGGTCCTCGACCACGCTGCCATCGCCCATCTTCATGATGGAGCCCTTGCCAAACTGCTTCTCGATCTGCGACAAGGCCGCGGCCAGGGCCTTGCTCCGGTTGTCATCCATGGGTATGCCTCCTGTATCGTGGGCGGCGATTATCGCACAGCCGCCCCGCACCGATCCCGCTCAGCGCCCGACGTGGACGAAGGGCGCCCAGTACATGGGATGGCCGCGTCCGGGTGACTGGCGGATGGCGTCCCGCGCCAGGGCAAGCGCCCGAACAGGTGACTGACCCGCCTTGAGCTGGCGGAAGGTCTCGACCATCAGGTCACGGGTGGCGACGCTGTCGACGGCCCAGTGCGATACGTAAAGACCCCGCGCGCCGGCGAACATGAACGCCCGCGTCATGCCGGCAAAACCTTCGCCACCCCCCGGCTCGCCGCTCTCACCCGCGGTGTTGCAGGCCGACAGCACCACCAGCTCGGCGTCTGTGCGCAGGTTTTCGATCACCTCGGCCAGGGTCAGCCAGCCATCCTCGCCGCGCAGATCGCCGGCCAGGGACAGGACCAGTGCGGGCTGTGCATCCGGATCGGCCTGGGCTGCGGAAGCCGTCGGTCGCGAATCGGTCTCGACGATCTGCAATGCGCGCTGGGTGGAGCCATCGACCTCGACGATGCGCTGACCGCGCACCATGAGGAACTCGCCCCCGAGCAGCCCGTGCGTGGCGAAGTGCAGATAACGCGCTGCGTCCGGCTCGATCGCCTTGGCCAGACGTTCCTGGGCGGCCTCACGGACATGGATCTCGGCCTTCCCGCCGAGGATGCGGGCGATCTCACGCGCCTCGTCGGCGGTATCTTCAAGGCGACTGAGTTGCAGGCTGCGCGTGGACCGGCCTCGCGTCACGCTCGACACCCCCGTACCCGTCTGGCCAAACACGGGGTCGGCAAAGGACAGCAACTCGCGCCGGAAACGGCGCGGTCGAGCGTCCGCCTCACGCGCGACCTCCAGCGCGACCAGGCTGGGCATGTAGGTGAAGCGCCAGCGGCGACCGGCATAATCGAGATCGGCATAGGCATCCTTGCCCTGCCGTTGCCGGGCCTTGAACTCCGAACGCTGCGCCGGCCCCCAGTCGCGCACCAGCATCTCCAGCGGCAGAGCATGCAGCGGTCCATCGCCCACCACGACAAGTTCGCCATCGGCCGGCAGCTCGCCCACCACCGGCGCCAGCAAAAGCTGATACAGGCGATTGAGGTCGGCCGGATCGAGCGGCTCCTCGAAACGCATGGCCCGCTGCGCCTTGTGCACAAGCCGCTCGACCTCATCCCGGGCTTGCGCGGTACGGCGAATCTCGAAGCGGTCCCGGCGCAGCATGAAGACCACCACATGCTCCGGCTCCAGGTAGTAGGAGAGCAGGGTTTCGTCACCGCGCAGGTGGCGCTGCTGGAGGGCCGCGACACTGGCCGGGCGCGGCTCGGTCAGCTCCATGAAGCGGGGGTGCTCCCGCCATAGCCGGCCCTCGGCTTCTGCGAAGCGGGCTTCGGCGCGTTTCAGCTCGGTCTGGATGTCACGCGCAAGAGCAGCGACGCGGCGGGCCAGGATGGGATCGTCCTTGGCCCGGGGCAGGCGCAGCAGGCGCTCACGCTGGATGTCGGCCTGCTCGCGGGCCTCCTCGCGGCTGGCAACCAGGGCGCGAAATGCCGGGTCGCCGGCGACCCGCCCGGCCAGGGCTTGGCGCAGCAATTCGGTGAATATCCGGCTCTGGGTACGCGATACTGCCTCCAGGGCCTGGCGGCCATGTTCCGCCCCGGGGTGCTCTGCCGCCAGGCGGAGCAGATAGCGTACCGCTTCGTGGTAATAAGGCAGGTAGCGTTCGAGCGCGTAGCGGCGCGCCACATCGTCCACTCCGCGCGTCGCCGCGAACAGGAAGTCGAGGGTATCGAGTGCCTCACGCCAGGCCGCCAGGGCGGCCGGCACCGACCCCCGCGCCGCCTCGATACGGGCAAGATCGCGCAGGGCCGCGGCGAGTTCGTCGCGCTTGCGAGTGTCACGGAAGATGGCAATGGCGATCTCCAGATCGGCCCGGGCGCGGCTCGCATCCTGGCGCTGGATATGGCGCTGGGCACGCAGCCGCCGGGCCTGGCCGATGGCGAGGTCGCGCTCGCCGAGGGTGCGCTCGGCCAGGGCGATGGCCCGATCGATGAGCGGAGCCGCCTCGTCGGCTCGACCGACGCGCATGAGCAGGTCGGCCAGGGCGAGCTGACCCTGCGCCACCGAGGCGGTATCCGGATCGGCCGCCTCGCGCAGACGCAATGACTCGCGCGCGGCGACGATGGCGTCGGCCTCGCGCCCCTGCGCCTGGCGCAACTCGGCGAGCAGAAACTGGCCCCGGGCACGCTCGCGCAACACCAGCTTGTTCGAATTGCGCGCAGTATCGGTGTCGATCCTCCGCACCATGCGTTCGGCCTCGTCGAAACGGCCGAGCTGGATCGCCGCCCGGGCCGGCCAGTAGCGCGCATCCTGCAAGGCCGCCAGGCGCTCCTCGGCACTGCCGTCGCCATTCGCCCGTTCCGGCAGACCGCGCCCCATGTCCAGGCACTCCACCAGACGCCCCTGCTGGTAGCGGATCTCTGCCAGCCGCGCGGCCACCCACAGGGTGTTGTAATCCGCCACGCCCTGGCGTTTGGTCAGCAAACCTCGGGCACGCTCCAGGATCGGTTCCGCCTCGCGGTAACGGGTTTGCTGGCCCAATGCCGTGCCGAGCAGCGCATCCGCCACCCCGAGACTGAAATCGTCGCCGGTGCCCTCGGCCATCAGGCGAGCCTCGCGCCCAGCGTCCTCGGCGGCGAACCAGTCGAAATCGCCACGCGCCGAGCGATAGGCCTCGCGGGCATTGTTGAACAGATCGATGTGCAAGCGCTTCACCGCGCGCTGGATCTGGGTCGCGCCAAAATCCGAGCTGCCACTGTCATCGAACAGATCGATCTCGGCGAAGGCGAGATGCGTTGCAACCGGGGCATGCGCCCAGGCACACTGGGCACTGGCAAGGATGCAGGCAAGCAGGATAGTCGAAGGTTTCATGGCGGGTCTCTGCGGTCGGACAGGCAATCGATCAATGCATTCAGGGCGAAGCGCACCGCCTGGGCGCGCACCGCATGGCGGTCACCCTCGAAACGCTCGGTCCTTTCGACCAGCATAGACCCCGGGCAAACCCAGGCAAAGCACACCATGCCGACCGGGCACTCCGGCGAGCCACCGCCGGGGCCGGCCAGCCCGGTCACCGCCAGCGCCACCTCGACCCCGGCCCGGCTGGAAGCACCACACGCCATCGCCCCAGCCACCTCTTCGCTCACCACACCGAACCGGGCGAGCGT
>CAZOZD010000231.1:0-3705 GCA_964584195.1 uncultured Burkholderiales bacterium | reverse complement strand
TCGACGCCGCGCGGCGTCAGGCCGCGCTCGACGCCCGCTCCGCATTTCTCGGCGTGCGCTCCGGCGCCGCCCGGGTACGCGCCCTGGAACAGGCCGTGGCCTCCGGCGAGACCCAGCTCAAGTCGACCAAACTCGGCCTCGAGGTGGGCGTGCGTACCCGTGTCGACGTACTCAACGCCCAGCAGCAGCTCTATGCCGCCCAGCGCGACCTGGCCGCCGCCCGCTATGCCGCCCTGTACGCCGGCCTGCAACTGAAGGCCGCCGCCGGGACGCTGGGCGAGGCCGAGCTCAATGCCATCGACACCCTCCTGACCCGCGACTGAACCGGCTCAATCGAGGCGTTTGAACTCGCCCTCGATCACCCCGTCCGACCGGGCCGGACGGGGCCGGGCAGCGGCGCGCAACAGCAGCCACAATGCCAGCAGATCACTGCCGGCGCCGGGCAGGATCAGCAGCACCGCGGCGACGAAGCGCTGGCCGCTGGCCAGGATCAGCTCGATGGGGTGGCGCCCGTTCAGCATGCCTTCCGCCAACCGCGGCAGAAAGCTCAGGCGCTCCGCCGCAAGCAGCATGAACCCGGCCAGGGCGGCGCCGGCGAGCCAGGCCAGGGTCCATGCGCCGACCGCCTGCCAGACCTGGTATATCCCCACCAGTTCCAGCAGCGGAAAGGCCAAAGCTATAATCGGCCAGAATTTGGCCCAGATCCGATTCATGCATACTCCCGAGGCGATCATCGTCCTTACCACTCTGCCAGATCAGGAAGCGGCCGAAAAGTTTGCTGCCGGCCTGATCGAAAACCGGCTCGCTGCCTGTGTGAACGTACTGTCCCCGGCGCGTTCGCATTACCGCTGGCGGGGCGCGATCCAGGCCGATGCCGAGGTGCCGCTGCTGATCAAGACCGTCCGCGCGCGCTACGCCGCGCTGGAAGCCTGGATGCGGGCCAACCACCCCTATGAACTTCCGGAGATCGTGGCCGTCCCCATCGAACGGGGATTGCCCGCCTATCTGGACTGGCTGGCGGCGGAATGCCAACCCATGAACGAGGAATGACCATGCCCAGCTCGATCTCCCTGATGTTTTCCCGAATCCAGGCCGCCGGACGACATGTCTTTCTCGTCCTGGGCCTGATGCTGGTCGCGCAGACCCTGTTCGCGGCGACCGAGGACGAGCTCCTCGAACCGGA
This sequence comes from uncultured Burkholderiales bacterium, assembly GCA_964584195.1. Lineage (GTDB taxonomy): Bacteria > Pseudomonadota > Gammaproteobacteria > Burkholderiales > Thiobacillaceae > CAZOZD01. The sequence goes on along the minus strand of CAZOZD010000231.1, from coordinate 2,522 downwards.
AAAGGCATTCCGCTATTCAGCCCAGCTCATCGACCCCAACACGGTCGAGGCCCGTTTCCAGATTGCCAGCGGCTATTACCTGTACCGCGACAAGACCCGTTTTTCCGCCGAGGGCGTGAAACTGGGCAGCGCCCAACTGCCACCGGGCAAGATCAAGCAGGACGAGTTCTTCGGCCGGGTCGAAACCTACACCGGCGACCTGCGCGTGCGCATCCCGGTACCGGACGGGGTGGATCGGCCGTTCACCCTCAAGGTCGCATACCAGGGCTGCGCCGAGGTGGGCGTGTGCTACCCGCCCCTGGAGGCGAGCGTCCAGGTCAACCCGGTCAGCGGCGGCGCCTCCGGCGGCATGCAGACGCAGAGCTCCGACCTCATCAACCGCCTGCGTGAGATGGCCGGCGGCCTGGGCGGCGAGCCGGAATACCTGTCCGCCGAAGAGGCCTTCAAGGTGGCGGTCAAGGCCCTGCCCGACAACCGCTTCGAGGCCCGGTTCGAGATCGCCAAGGGACACTATCTGTACCGTGACCAGACCCGCTTCGCGGTACAGAACCCGGAAGGGGTGACGATCACCGACCTGGAGCTGCCCAAGGCCAAGGAAAAGGACGACCCCTATTTCGGCCGGACATTCATCTATCCGGCCAGCTTCACGGTCACCGGCCGCCTCATCGGCGTACCCGAAGGCGTGGAACAGGTGGCCCTGCGGGTCGACTGGCAGGGATGCAGCGAAAAGGGCATCTGCTATCCGCCCAGCGACCAGATATTCATGGTCGCCGTCCGCCCGACCGACAGCAACGCCGATCTGGCGACGACCGAGACCGCGCCCGCCACGCCGGCCGCGGCCCCCGTTGACACCTCCGAATCCGGCCGCATCGCGGCGCTGTTGCAGGGCGGCAGCTTCTGGCTGGTGGTGGCGACGTTCTTCGGTTTCGGCCTCCTGCTCTCGCTCACCCCCTGCGTGTTCCCGATGATCCCCATCCTGTCCGGCATCATCGTCGGCCAGAACCGGGGCCAGGGACTCACCAAGCGGCGTGGCTTCATGCTCTCGCTCGCCTATGTGCTGGGCATGGCCATCACCTATGCCCTGGCCGGCGTGCTGGCCGGACTCTCGGGCACACTGATCTCGAACGCATTGCAGAATCCGGTCGCGCTCGGCGTCGGCGCCGCACTGTTCGTCGCCCTGGCGCTGTCGATGTTCGGCTTCTACGAGCTGCAACTGCCCAGCTTCCTGCAAAGCCGCTTCACCGAAGCCAGCAACCGCATCCGCGGCGGCAACCTGATCGGCGTGTTCATCATGGGCGTGATCTCCGCGCTGATCGTCGGCCCCTGTGTCGCCGCGCCGCTCGCCGGCGCCCTGCTCTACATCGGTCAGAGCGGCGATGTGGTGCTGGGCGGGGTGTCGCTATTCTTCCTCGCCCTCGGCATGGGTGTGCCGCTCCTGCTGGTCGGACTGTCGGCCGGCGCCCTCCTGCCGCGCGCCGGCGCCTGGATGGACGCGGTGAAGAAGTTCTTCGGCGTGCTGATGCTGGCAGTGGCCATCTGGCTGATCTCGCCGCTCATCTCCGACATCCTCTACATGCTGCTCTGGGCCGCCCTGCTGGTGATCTCGGCCATCTACCTCAAGGCGCTGGAACCCCTGGCGGTCAACGCCAGCGGCTGGATACGTTTCTGGAAGGGTGTGGGCGTGCTTTCCCTGGTGGCCGGCATCGCCCTGTTGCTGGGCGCCATGGGCGGTAGCCGCGACGTGCTGCAACCGCTGGCGGTATTCCAGGGCGGCATCGGTGGCGGCAATGCAGTGCAAAAAGGGCTCGATTTCCGCTACGTGCGCAGCGAGGCGGAGCTGGATGCCGCCCTGGCCGAATCGAATGGACGCTACGTCATGCTCGATTTCTACGCCGACTGGTGCGTGTCCTGCAAGGAGATGGAGCGCTTCACATTCAGCGATCCGGCGGTGCAGGCGCGTCTGGCCGACGTGGTCCTGCTCAAGGCGGATGTCACCGGCAACACCGCCGAGGACAAGGCCCTGCTCAAGCGATTCCGCCTGTTCGGCCCGCCCGGCATCATATTCTTCGACCGCGCGGGCAAGGAACAGGGATTCCGCGTGATCGGCTTCGAGCCGGCGGACAAATTCATGCAGAGCCTCGACCAGGCCATGCCACGATGAGTCGCACCGGCCCGGTCCGCGCGGCCCCAGCCCTTGCGCTCATCCTGGTCCTTGGCCTGGCGCTCGCCGGCTGTGGTCGCGAGTCGTCCTCCGCCGCGGCCACCCCGCCGGCGCTGGACGACTCGATCCGCATCGACGCCGTATGGGCGGCGCGCCTGCCTGATCTGGCCGGAGAGGAACAGGCACTGGCGCAATGGCGCGGCGAGGTGGTGGTGCTCAATTTCTGGGCCCCCTGGTGCCCGCCCTGCCGCGAGGAGATTCCCGCCTTCGTGCGGCTGCAGAAGCGTTATGGCGAACGCGGCCTGCGCTTCGTCGGCGTGGCCCTCGACGACCCGGTCAAGGTGGCCGAGTTCGCCGACCA
>CAZOZD010000230.1:0-3750 GCA_964584195.1 uncultured Burkholderiales bacterium | reverse complement strand
AGTTCGATGCCCAGGCGCTGCGCCACAAGCGCGATGCCTTCGACAATGGCCCGGCGGGGAGCGTTGCTGTCGATATCCCGGGTCCGTTCCAGGTCGTTCTTGAGCCCCGCTGCTGGAGCGGGGGTTATGGCCGGACGCTGTCGATGCGGATGACGACCCCTTCGCTGCCGACCTTGACGTTGTCCAGCATGCCTTCAAGGTCGCCGGATTGCGGCTTGACGTCGCCCCGGCGCGACACCCGGGCGATCAGGGTGACCCGCTCGGCGTTCGACAGGCGCATGTCCGGACTCATGGCCATGCTGTCATCGAGCTCGAATTCGATCGGGAAGGCCTGGCCGGGGGCGCGGATCGCGGCGAGTGGCATGCCGCCGCCTTGTGCCGGGCGGGCGAACAGGAATACCGTGTCGCTGGGGCCGACCTGGCTGGCGAGGGCGGGCGCCAGTTCGATTCGGCCGCGGATGCGGGCCTGGGGATTGGCCGGTGCGGGCGCCTGTGCCGATGCGCCGCCGTCCTGCGCCAGGCGCAGCGCTTCCTGGCGGGCGGCGTCGATCTCGTGGGCGTAGGGGGTGTCCGGCGGCAGGCGTTGCAGCAGGCGCTGGAAAAGATCGGCCGCGGTGCTGTATTTCCCGCCCTGGAAGGCGTGGATGGCGGCCAGTTCGAGGGCCTTCATGTCATTGGGGTCCTTGGCCAGAGCCCGCTCCACCAGTTGCATCGGCCGGCCGGCCAGGTTGCGTCCGGCGGTGATGGCGAGCGCCTCGGCGTAGGCGCTGAGCACGGCGGGGGTATCGGGCAGGATCCTGTCGGCCTGTTCCAGTGCATGTCGTGCCTTGTCCCACTGATCGAACACGCCGTAGGCCCGGCCGAGCATCAGCCAGGCCTCGCCATCGTCGGGCTGGGCACGGGTGCGTTCCTCGAGCTTGGCGATCATGCTGGCCATGTCGTGTCCTTCGGTCTGGACCGGCCGCGGCCCGCCTTCGGCGATGGCGGTGATCACCTGCGGGTTGCCGAACCAGGCATAGAGGCCGAATGCGGCCGCCGGCAGCAGCGCCGCCAGGGTCCAAGCCAGGCGGCGGGGCGTGGGAGCGGCGGTCGCCGGGGTGGCGTCTGGCTCGACCAGCGCATCGGCGGCGAGGCGGGTTTCCAGCTCCTGGCGGGCGGTTTCGAGCTGGGCCTCGGAAATGAGATCGTTGGCGCGGTCGGATTCCAGTTCCTTGAGCTGGTCACGATATACGGCGATGTTGATGGCGCGGCGATCCGCTTCGTTGGCCGTGCCGCGCTGGCGCAACAGGGGGACGAGTACGAAGGCGAGGGCGAGGGCTACGCTGGCGACGGCAAACAGCCAGAACAGGGTCACGGTCCAGAATGGGGTCATTTGTCCGACTTCTCTTCAAGGATTCGGGCGGCGGCGGCGATGGCGCTGGCGTCTACCGTCTCGGGTGCCGCGGCGCGGCGACGACGCAGTACGACGTACCATACGGCGATGCCGATGCCGAGGAACAGCAGCGGTCCCAGCCAGAGCAGCCAGGTGACCGGCTTGAACGGCGGCCGGTAGAGCACGAAGTCGCCGTAGCGTTCGGTGAGGTAAGCGATCACTTCGTTGTCGTCCTTGCCCTGCCGCATCTGGTCGCGTATTTCGCGGCGCAGGTCTTCGGCGAGTTCGGAGTGCGAGCCGGCCAGCGACTCGTTCTGGCAGACCAGGCAGCGCAGATCGGTGGCGAGGTTGACCAGGCGTTGTTCGATCTCCGGGTCCGCGGCGGTGGGCGGGGCCTCGCGCGCCGCCGGGCCAGCGGGCGGCGCGGACGTCAGGTTGTCGAGGGCCAGTGCGGGCAGGGCCCAGGCCAGCAGGCATGCGATGAGCCAGGTCTTCATGCGCCGATCTCCTTGAGCTTGGGCTCGAACTTTTTCTTCCACACCGTTTCGTCGATGGGGCCGACGTGCTTCAGGCGGACGATGCCGTCACGGTCGATGAGGTAGGTTTCCGGCGTGCCGGTGACGCCGTAATCGATGCCGACCCGGCCATCGAGGTCGTCCGGCACCGCGCGGTAGGGGTTGCCGGTGCGGGCGAGCAGGGCGTCCGCTTCGCGCGATTTGTCCTTCCAGTTGAGTCCGACGATGGCGGGGCCGCCCTGCCGGGCGATCTGCATCAGGAATGCATGCTCCTGGCGGCAGGCGACGCACCAGGGCGCCCATACGTTGAGCAGCCAGACCTGGCCGCGCATCGATTCCGGGCTGAAGGCCGCCTCGGCATTCCCCACCAGGGGCAGGTTGAAGGTCGGCGCGGCCTTGCCGATCAGTGGCGAGGGCACCTCGCGCGGGTTGAGGAACAGGCCCTTGGCGAAAAATCCGGCCAGGAGCAGGAACAATGCGAGCGGCAGCCAGCGCTTCATGTTCATGCCCCCTGAGTCTTGATCCCGGCCGGCGCCGGCGCGGTCTCCGGTTTCACCGCGATCCGGTAGCGCCGGTCGGAGGCCGCCAGGAAGCCGCCCAGCACCAGCAGGGTGGCGCCGATCCAGAGCCAGTTGATGAACGGCTTGTAATAGACCCGCACTGCCCAGGCGGTGGCCGTTTCATCGAGCGGTTCGCCAAGCGCGACATAGATGTCGCGGAAGAAGTTGGGGTGCAGCGAGGCCTCGGTCATGGGCATGCCGGAGGCGTTGTAGATGCGTTTTTCCGGGCGCAGGGTGAATGCGCGCCGGCCTTCCTTGGTCACCTCGATGGTGGCGCGCGCGGCGACATAATTGGGGCCGTCATATTCCTCGCTGCCGATGAATGTGAAGCGGTAGCCGGCCAGTTCGGTGAAGCTGCCCGGTTCCATGCGCACGTCACGCTCGGTCTCGTAATTGCTCACCAGGGTGATGCCGGCCACCCCCCAGGCCAGGCCGAAATGGGCCAGCTGCATGCCCCAGAAGCCGCGTGGCAGCCGGCGCAGGCGGGCAAGCCAGGGGCCTTGCGCATGCTTCAGGCGGTCGCGGAATGCGACCAGTACCGAAAGCGCGATCCACATGGCGAGGAAGAATCCGAGGCTGGCCCAGGGGTTGAATCCGTCCAGGGTGAAGGGCAGCAACAGGCCGGTGGCGACCGCGATCGCCAGGGCCCACTTCAGCCGTGTCACCACGTCGGGCAGGCTGGCATCCTTCCAGCGCGCCAGCGGACCGACGCCCATGAGGAACAGCGCCGGGGCCATCAGGGGCACGAACACCGCGTTGAAATAGGGCGGGCCGACCGAGATCTTGCCCAGGCCGAGCGCATCCATGAACAGCGGGTAGAGTGTGCCGAGCAGGACCGAGCCGAGCGCGGCGAGCAACACCACATTGTTGGCGAGCAGCAGCGATTCGCGTGAGAACCAGGTGAAATCGCCGCCGCTGATCATGCGCGGTGCGCGCCAGGCATAGAGCGCCAGCGAGGCGCCGATCACCACCACCAGGAAACCGAGGATGAACGCGCCCCGGCTCGGGTCGGTGGCGAATGCATGCACCGAGGAGAGCACCCCGGAGCGGACCAGGAATGTGCCGAGCAGGGAAAGCGAGAATGCGGACAGGGCCAGGAGCACGGTCCAGGCCTTGAAGGCGCCGCGCTTCTCGGTCACCGCCAGGGAGTGGATGAGGGCTGTGCCGGCGATCCAGGGCATGAACGATGCATTCTCGGTCGGGTCCCAGAACCACCAGCCCCCCCAGCCCAGCTCACGATACGCCCACCAGCTGCCGAGCACGATGCCGAGGGTGAGGAAGGCCCAGGCCACCGTGGTCCAGG
>CAZOZD010000229.1:0-3760 GCA_964584195.1 uncultured Burkholderiales bacterium | reverse complement strand
AGCAGGCCGGCCTGCTCGAACTGCATCAGCACGCGGTACACGGTGGCCAGGCCGACGTCGATCTGCTCGTTCATCAGCAGGCGGTACACCTCTTCGGCCGTGTAGTGGCCATGTTCCGAACTCTCGAACAGTTCGAGGATGCGCATGCGCGGCACGGTGACCTTGAGGCCCATGCTCTTGAGTTGATCACTGCTGCTGTGTTCCAAGATGCGGTCCTGTGGGGATGTGACTGGGACAAGGGTTGGCGCTATGATAACGCGCTTGCCCCCGTCCACGGCAACCGGATGCCTCGGGGCCCCTGCCACGCTCCATACACCCCGAACATACGCCGCATGAACCGAATCACGCCCACCCTCGCCCTGGCCGCGCTGCTCCCGCTCTCCGCCTGCGGCAACCTCGGTAACCCCATCGACCGTATCACGCCACACCGCGTCGAGGTCCAGCAAGGCAATGCAGTCACCCAGGAAATGCTGGCCCGGCTGCGGCCCGGCATGACCCCCTCGCAGGTGCGTTTCGTTATGGGCACGCCGCTGGTGGTCGACCCGTTCCGCCAGGGCCGCTGGGATTATGTGTACCAGCTCGGCCAGGGCAATCGTGTCACCGAGCAGCGCCGCATCACCGTGGTGTTCGAGAACGACCGCCTCAAGGGCGTCGAGGGTGACGTCGAGGCGGCGCCGAGCCGGCCGGTGCGCGGCGACGTGGACGGGGAGTCAGCGAAATGAGCGATCGCATCCACGACGTGGTCATCGCCGGCAGCTCCGGCCGCATGGGCCGCGCCCTGCTGGAAGCAGTGGCCGGCGCGCCCGACATGCGTCTTGCCGCCGCCCTGGAGCGCGAAGGTTCGGCCTGGGTCGGGCGTGACGCCGGCGAGCTGGTGAACGCCGGCATCGGCGTGAAGATTGGTGCCGATCTCGATGCGGCACTGGCCGGCGCCACGGCGCTGATCGACTTCACCCGCCCGGAAGCTACCCTGGCCCACCTCGACGCCTGCCGCCGCCACGGTGTCGCCATGGTCATCGGCACTACCGGCTTCGACGCTGCCGGCCGCGAGGCCATCGCCGCCGCCGCGCGCGACATCGCCATCGTGTTCGCGCCCAACATGAGCGTCGGCGTCAATCTGGTGTTCAAGCTGCTCGACCTGGCCGCAAGAGTGCTCGACGAAGGCTACGACATCGAGATCATCGAGGCACACCATCGCCACAAGGTCGACGCCCCCTCCGGCACTGCCCTGCGCATGGGCGAGGTGATCGCCGCCGCGCTCGGCCGCGACCTCGGCCAATGCGCGGTCTACGGCCGCGAAGGCGTAACGGGCGAGCGCCGCCCGGAGACCATCGGCTTTGCCACCGTGCGCGGCGGTGACATCGTCGGCGACCACACCGCACTGTTCGCCACCCTTGGTGAACGCGTCGAGATCAGTCACAAGGCCTCCAGCCGCATGACCTTCGCCCTCGGTGCGCTGCGCGCCGCCCGCTTCCTCGCCGGCCGCCCCAGCGGCCTGTTCGACATGCAGGACGTGCTCGGCCTGCGCTGAAACCCGGCCCGCACTCGGTTTAGAGCGGCATCGGCCGCTCGCTGGTGAGTGCGACCCAGCCCCGTACGATGCGGTAGATGACCCAGATTCCGGCCGCCAGGACGATGGCGATGGCGAGCGGGATGCCCACCAGGGTCAAGGCCAGGAGACCGGCCGCCAGCACCCAGAACAGGGCGAACCAGAAGGTGCGGATCTGCCAGCGGTTGTGCGACTCCAGCCAGGTGCCCCGCGCCTCGCTGCGCTTCATGTAGCTCAGGATCACGGCGATGATCGACGGCCAGCCGGTGAGGAATGCGGTGAGCACGAATGCAGCGCTCATCAGCCCGCTCACGGCGCTGAATGCATGCAGGCCATAGATGACATGGGTGAGCGTGAGCAGCCCGGCGGGCGGCTCGACCAGGGGTTTGAAGGTGTCGTTCATGCGGATGACCGGAGGACAATGGAATGGGCCATGATCCTACCCGTCTCGCGCCCCGGCTTGAAGCGCCCCGGCTGGACGGGCATCATTGCCGACCATGAGACTCGCCCTTGCCCAATTCAACGCCACCGTCGGTGACCTCGCCGGCAACTCCGGCCGCATCCTTGAACTGGCGCGGGCGGCCCGGGCCGGCGGCGCCGGGCTGATGCTCACCCCGGAACTCGCGCTGTGCGGCTACCCGCCCGAGGATCTCGCCCTGCGGCCGGATTTTTACCGCGAGAGCGTGCGTCAGCTCACCGCCCTGGCCGCCGCGCTGCCGGCCGATCTGGTGGTGGTGGCAGGATTTCCAGAAGCCGAAGAGGATCGCCGCTACAACGCCGCCGCCATCCTTCGCGACGGTCGGGTGACCGCCCTCTACCGCAAGCAGCGGCTGGCCAATTACGCGGTGTTCGACGAGCTGCGCACCTTCGCTCCGGGCGATGCTGCCTGTGTGTTCGAACTGGACGGCATCCGCTTCGGCCTCAACATCTGCGCTGACGTATGGGAACCCGGCCCAGCCGCGCAGGCCCGCGCCGCCGGCGCGGATGCCCTGCTGGTGCTCAATGCGTCGCCCTTCCATCTGCGCAAGGAAGGCGAGCGTCAGCGCGTGTTGCGCGAACGCATCGACGAGACCGGGCTCGCCATGGTCTACCTCAACCTGGTCGGCGGCCAGGACGAGCTGGTGTTCGATGGCGCATCCTTCGCCATGGACGGCGAGGGTCGCATTGCCGCCCAGTACCCGGCCTTCGCCGAAGGGCTGTTCTGGCTCGACATCGAGCGCGGCGCGGACGGACGACTTCATCTGCACGGCGATCACAGCGAATTGCCAGTGGACGAGGAGGCCCTGTATGCCGCGCTGGTCACCGGGGTGCGCGACTATGTCGCCAAGAATGGTTTCCCCGGCGCACTGGTGGGCCTGTCGGGCGGCATCGATTCGGCCCTCACACTGTGCATCGCCGTCGATGCACTGGGTGCTGCGCGGGTGCACGCGGTGATGATGCCCTCGCCCTACACCGCCGACATCAGCCTCGCCGACGCGGCGAAGCTCGCCGCCAATCTCGGCGTGCGCTACGACGTCGAATCGATCGGGCCGGTGTTCGACGCCTATCTCGCCACGCTCGCCCCGGCCTTCGCCGGTCATTCGCCCGACCTGGCCGAGGAGAACATCCAGGCCCGCATTCGCGGCACCCTGCTCATGGCCCTGTCCAACAAGTTCGGCAAGCTGGTGCTCACCACCGGCAACAAGAGCGAGATGGCGGTGGGCTACGCCACCCTGTACGGCGACATGGCCGGCGGCCTGGCGGTGCTCAAGGACGTGACCAAGACCTGGGTGTGGCGGCTGGCGCGCTGGCGCAACCGTCACGCCGAAATCATCCCGGAACGCATCATCACCCGGCCGCCCAGCGCCGAACTGCGCCCGGACCAGACCGACCAGGACAGCCTGCCGCCGTACGAGGAACTCGACGCCATCCTGGAACGCTATGTCGAACGCGACCAGTCGCCGGCCGAGATCATCGCCGCCGGACACGCCGCGGATACCGTGGCGAAGGTCGTGCGCCTGATCGACCGCGCCGAATACAAGCGCCGCCAGTCGCCCCCCGGCCTGCGCGTCACCCCGCGCGGTTTCGGTCGTGACCGCCGCTACCCCATCACCAACCGCTACCCGGCCCCGTTCCGGGAAGGCGATCCACCCGAGGTCAAGCCATGAAAAAGATCGAAGCCATCATCAAGCCGTTCAAGCTGGACGAAGTGCGCGAGGCCCTGTCGGCCAT
>CAZOZD010000228.1:0-3774 GCA_964584195.1 uncultured Burkholderiales bacterium | reverse complement strand
CCTGGGCGCGCAGGGCGCGCAGCACATCATCCGGTGGCCGGTCCAGACTGAGTGCGGCCTCGTGGAAGAAGGGCGTGGCAAAGCGCCGGCGCACACCTTCGATGGCGGTGAGTCGTTCGATGAGGGCGCGCGTGCTGGCATGCGCGGCGCGCGCCACTTCGGCCAGTCCCCGGGGGCCGAGCAGGGCCATGTACAGGGTGGCGGCCACCATCATCAGGCCCTGGTTGGAGCAGATGTTGGAGGTGGCCTTGGCGCGGCGGATGTGCTGCTCGCGCGCTTGCAGGGTGAGCACGAAGCCGGGTGCGCCGTCGCGGTCGACGGTGCGGCCGACGATGCGGCCCGGCATCTGCCGGACCAGGTTTTCCCGGCAGGTCATGAAGCCGAAATGCGGCCCACCCGAGGAAAGCGGCACGCCCAGCGGCTGGCCGTCGCCGACGCAGATGTCGGCGCCCGCCGCGCCCCATTGCCCGGGCGGCTTGAGGATGGCGAGGCTCATGGGGTTGACCAGGGCGATGGCGAGCATGCCGCGTGCATGCGCCGCATCGACGAGCGCATCGACCGGCTCCAGCACGCCGAAATAATTGGGTTGCGGGATCACCAGCGCGGCGGCCGGTTCGGCAAGCGTGTCGAGTGCGTCGGGCCGGGTCTGGCCGCTGTCCGGGTCGAAGGGCACGGGGATGAGCTCGATCCCCTGCATGCCCACCGCCGCCGCCACCACGGCGCGGTAGCGTGGGTGCACGCTGTCCGGCAGCCACACCCGGCGCACCCCGGCGCGGTTGGCCCGCACCGCCATCAGGATGGCCTCGGCGAGTGCGGTGGCGCCGTCGTAGAGCGAAGCGTTGGCCACGTCCAGGCCGGTGAGCCCCACCATCATGCTCTGGTATTCGTAGATCAGTTGCAGCGTGCCCTGGCTGGCCTCGGCCTGGTAGGGCGTGTATGCGGAATAGAACTCGCCGCGGCCGATGAGCTGGCTCACCGCGGCCGGGATGTGGTGCTCGTAGGCGCCGGCGCCGATGAAGTTGAGGTAATGGCCGTCGGCCTCGGCGCGTTCATGCGCCAGCCGCTGGAGCGCCATTTCGGAAAGGCCTTCCGGCAGGCCGGCCAGCCCGGCGCAACACAGATCGGCGGGGATCTCGTCGAACAGCGCGTCGATCCCGGACACGCCGATGCGCTCCAGCATCTCGGCGATGTCCTGCTCAGTGTGGGGAATGAAGGGCATGGAAGGGTGAGGCGTGAGGGGTCCGGGGGCTGGGGGCGTATGTCACCCGTCACATAATCAATGATTTTCCGACTCGACCTGGGCCCGGTATGCGGCGGCGTCCATCAGTGCGTCGATGTCGTCCGGATTGTCCGGCCGCAGCTTGAACATCCAGGCACCGTAGGGGTCCTGGTTGATGCGTTCGGGGGCGGATTCGATCTCGTCGTTGACTGCCACCACCTCGCCGGCGAGGGGGGCGTAGATGTCGGAGGCGGCCTTCACCGATTCCACCACCGCGCATTCCTCGCGCGCGGCAAGCTTGCGGCCGAGGGTGGGGTTTTCGACGAATACCATGTCGCCGAGCAGGTCCTGGGCATGGTGTGTGATGCCCACGGCCACGGTGCCGTCGGCCTCGACGCGCGCCCACTCGTGGGATGCGGTGTATTTCAGTTCGGCGGGGATGTTCATTGCGTGACTCCGTGAATCATGGGATGAATGACGGGTGACCGGTGACGGGGGACCCGGTCACGGCTGGACCCGGATCTTGCCATTGCGGACGAAAGGATACTGCACGACGCGGGCCTTGAGGCGCCTGTCGCGGATCTCGACCTCGACCGTGTCTCCCGGGGCCACGCCGGCAGGCACCCGGGCCAGGGCGATGCCGGCATCGAGGCTGGGCGAATAGCCGCCGCTGGTGACCGCGCCGGGACCGAGCGCGGTATGCACGACCTGATGCGCGCGTGGGACGCCGCGTTCGTTCAGCACCAGGCCGATGAGCTGGCGTTCACGCGGCAGGCGCAAGAGGGCCTTGCGGCCGATGAAGTCGCGCCCTTCGCTGAGGGCCACGGTCCAGCCCAGGCCGGACTCGAACGGGGTGGTGCGCTCGTCCATGTCCTGGCCGTAGAGGTTCATGCCGGCCTCCAGGCGCAGGGTGTCGCGCGCGCCCAGACCGCAGGGGTGCGCACCCGCCTCGACGAGCGCCTGCCAGAAGAATGGCGCGGCGCGGGCCGGCAACATCACCTCGAAGCCGTCCTCGCCGGTATAGCCGGTGCGGGCGAGCAGCATCTCGCCCACCAGGGCGGAGTGGAACGGGCGCAGGCTGCGGGTGAGTCCCTCGACGCCCGGCATGGCCTGGTTGAGGCGGGCTTGGGCCTTTGGCCCCTGCACCGCGAGCATGGCGAGGTCGAAGCGGGGGCTGAGGCTGAGGCCGGGCGCGAATGCGTCACGCTGGGTCTCGATCCAGGCGATGTCCTTGTCGGCGCAGCCTGCATTGAGCACCAGCCTGAACCAGGTGTCGGTGATGAAATAGACGATGAGATCGTCGATCACCCCGCCGCCTTCGTGCAGCATGCAGCTGTACAGGGCCCGGCCGGTGGTGTCGAGTTTGGCGACGTCGTTGGCGAGCAGGCGCTGGAGGAATGGACGCGCGCCCTCACCACGAATGTCGAGCGGCCGCATGTGCGATACGTCGAACAGGCCGCATTCACGCCGCACGGCATGGTGCTCCTCGATCTGGGAGCCATAGTGGAGCGGCATCTCCCAGCCGGCGAAATCGACCATGCGGGCCTTCAGTTCGAGGTGGCGCGCATGGAGCGGGGTCTGTCTGGACATGGTCGGGCGGGCCTCAGGCGTGGGCGGGGGCGGTCGGCGGCTCGCCGAGCAAGGGCCGCATGGCGGCGAGCAGGCTGGCGAACAGGCCGGGATGCGCCTTTTCCTGTTCGGCAAGCAGGGCCTTCATCTGGAAGCGCTGCATCGGTGTGCTGAAACAGGCGGGGCAGTTTTCATGCACCACCGGCAGGCCGGCGTTGCGGGCGAAGTCGCGGGTCTGGCGTTCGCGTACATACAGCATGGGGCGGATGACCCGCACATCACCGGCGTCATTGAGGTAATGCACCTTCATGGTGCGCAGCTTGCCGCCGAAAAATGCAGACATCATCAGGGTCTCGGCCAGGTCGTCGAGGTGTTGCGCCAGGGCAAGCACGTTGTAGCCCTGCTCGCGCGCCACCCGGTACAGGATGCCGCGCCGCATGCGCGAGCAGTAGGCGCAGAACGAGTCGCCCTGCATGTGGGCCTGGGCCTGTTCGACGATGGGCTGGCTCTCGTAGAAATAGGGGATGCCGAGCGCCGGCACATAATCGCGCAGCGGCGAGGGGTCGTATTCCGGCGATTGCGGGTCGACCGTGCATGCGGCCAGCTCGAAGCGGATCGGCGCCTTGTCGCGCAACTGCATCAGCACATGCAGCAGCGACAGGCTGTCCTTGCCGCCGGACAGGCCGAGCAGGACGCGGTCGCCGTCGCGGATCATGGCGTAGTCGCCAATGCCGCGGCCGATGGCCGAGACCAGTGGTCGGGGTGGTTTTACCGGTGCGCAGGAGAAGGGGGTGTTCATAGCAGGGGCTGGACCAGCCCTTCCAGGCGCGCCTCGCTCAGCTCTCCGGTGATGCTTGCGACCGGATTGCCGGCGCGATCCAGAATCAGGGTGTAGGGCAGGCCGCCCAGGCGGTTGCCCGCGGCGCGACCGAGCTCCACCGCCGCGAGGCCGCCGAGCAGGGTGGGATAGTTGATTTCGTTCTGGT